>NZ_JAAGPL010000028.1:0-66597 GCF_017104785.1 Burkholderia sp. Ac-20353
ACGCTGATCGCCCGCGTCGCCGAAGCGGGGCGCGCGGATGTCGACGCGGCCGTGCGCGCGGCGCGCGCCGCGCTGTCGGGCCCGTGGGGCGGCCTGACGGTCGCGCAGCGCGTCGAGATCCTGTATGCGGTTGCCGACGGCATCGAGCGCCGTTTCGACGATTTCCTCGAAGCGGAAGTGGCCGACACCGGCAAGCCGGCGAGCCTCGCGCGCCATCTCGACATCCCGCGCGGCGCCGCGAACTTCAAGGTGTTCGCGGACGTCGTGAAGAACGTGCCCGGCGAAACCTTCGAGATGGCGACGCCCGACGGCGCCGGTGCGCTCAACTACGCGATCCGCCGGCCGGTCGGCGTGGTCGGCGTGATCTGTCCGTGGAACCTGCCGTTGCTGCTGATGACGTGGAAGGTCGGGCCCGCGCTCGCGTGCGGCAACACGGTGGTCGTGAAGCCGTCGGAAGAAACGCCGCAAACGGCCGCGCTGCTCGGCGACGTGATGAACGCGGCCGGCGTGCCGCGCGGCGTGTACAACGTCGTGCACGGCTTCGGCCCCGACTCGGCCGGCGAATTCCTGACGACCCACCCGGGCGTGAATGCGATCACGTTCACGGGCGAGACGCGCACCGGCGCGGCGATCATGAAGGCCGCCGCCGACGGCGCGCGGCCCGTCAGCCTCGAGATGGGCGGCAAGAACGCGGCGATCGTGTTTGCCGACTGCGACTTCGACGCGGCCGTCGAAGGCACGCTGCGCTCGTGCTTTGCGAACGCAGGGCAGGTGTGTCTCGGCACCGAGCGCGTGTACGTCGAGCGGCCGCTGTTCGAGCGCTTCGTCGCCGCGCTGAAGGCCGGCGCGGAGCGTCTGCAGCCGGGCCGGCCGGAAGCCGCGACGACCGGCATCGGGCCGCTGATCAGCCAGGAGCACCGCAACAAGGTGCTGTCGTACTACCGCCAGGCGGCCGAGCTCGGCGCGACCGTCGTCACCGGCGGCGGCGTGCCCGACATGCCGGACGACCTGCGCGACGGCGCGTGGGTGCAGCCGACGATCTGGACGGGCCTCGGCGACGACTCGCCGATCGCGCGCGACGAGATCTTCGGGCCGTGCACGCTCGTGATGCCGTTCGATTCCGAAGCCGAAGTCATCGGCCGCGCGAATGCGAACGCGTACGGGCTGTCGACCGCGATCTGGACCAGCAACCTGTCGCGCGCGCATCGCGTGGCCGCATCGATCGATGTCGGCATCGCATGGGTGAATGCGTGGTTCCTGCGCGACCTGCGCAC
The DNA here is from genome assembly GCF_017104785.1 of Burkholderia sp. Ac-20353. Lineage (NCBI taxonomy): Bacteria > Pseudomonadati > Pseudomonadota > Betaproteobacteria > Burkholderiales > Burkholderiaceae > Burkholderia > Burkholderia sp. Ac-20353. The sequence continues at coordinate 1,275 of NZ_JAAGPL010000028.1, forward strand.
CGCGTTCGGCGGCGCGAAGCAATCGGGCATCGGCCGCGAAGGCGGCGTGCATTCGCTCGAGTTCTACACGGAACTCCGCAACGTCTGCATCAAGCTCTGACCCTCCCGTTACCGACCGGATGAAAACCATGGATTCCACATTGATTACCACGCTCGGCGACCGGCTGTACGACGCGATGACGTCGCGCACGCCGATCGCGCCGCTGACGTCGCAGCACGAGGACCTGTCGGTCGACGACGCTTACCGGATCCAGCAGCGCTTTGTCGCGCGCCGCCTGGACGCCGGGGAAACCGTGATCGGCAAGAAGATCGGCGTCACGTCGAAGGCCGTGATGGACATGCTCGGCGTGTACCAGCCCGACTTCGGCTACCTGCTGTCGGGGATGGTGTACGGCGACGGCGAGTGCATTGCGCTCGACACGCTGATCCAGCCGAAGGCGGAAGGCGAGATCGCGTTCGTGCTGAAGCGCGACCTGCTCGGGCCCGGCGTGACGAACGCGATGGTGCTCGCCGCGACCGAATGCGTGATGCCGTGCTTCGAGATCGTCGATTCGCGGATCCGCGACTGGAAGATCCGGATCGGCGACACCGTCGCGGACAACGCGTCGTGCGGCGTGTTCGTGCTCGGCGACAAGGCGGTGAGCACGCGCAGCGTCGATCTCGCGACCTGCGGGATGGTGCTCGAGAAGAACGGCGACGTGATCGGCACGGGCGCCGGCGCGGCCGCGCTCGGCTCGCCGGTCAACGCCGTTGCGTGGCTCGCGAACACGCTCGGCCGGCTCGGCATCCCGCTGAAGGCTGGCGAGGTGATCCTGTCCGGCGCGCTGGCCGCGATGGCGAGCGTCGGGCCCGGCGACAACTTCCGCGTGTCGATCGGCGGGATCGGCGCGTGTTCGGTGCGGTTCGCGTGAGCGGCGCCGTTCCCATTTACTGGCAAACAAGGACATCCCCATGACCCGGAAAATCCGTTGCGCGCTGATCGGCCCCGGCAATATCGGCACCGACCTGCTCGCGAAACTGATGCGCAGCCCCGTGCTCGAGCCCGTCTGGATGGTCGGCATCGACCCCGAATCCGACGGCCTGAAGCGGGCCCGCGAACTCGGCCTGAAGACGACCGCGGACGGCGTCGACGGCCTCGTGCCGCACGTGCAGGCCGATCGCGTGCAGATCGCGTTCGACGCGACGAGCGCATACGTGCACGCGGAGAACAGCCGCAAGCTCAACGCGCTCGGCGTGCTGATGATCGACCTGACGCCGGCCGCGATCGGCCCGTACTGCGTGCCGCCCGTCAACCTGCAAGACCACATCGGCCGCGGCGAGATGAACGTGAACATGGTCACGTGCGGCGGCCAGGCGACGATCCCGATGGTGCGCGCGATCTCGCGCGTGCAGCCGGTCGCGTATGGCGAGATCGTCGCGACCGTGTCGTCGCGCTCGGTCGGCCCCGGCACGCGCAAGAACATCGACGAGTTCACGCGCACCACGGCTGCGGCGGTTGCGCAGGTCGGCGGCGCGAAGGAAGGCAAGGCGATCATCGTGATCAACCCGGCCGAGCCGCCGCTGATCATGCGCGACACCGTGCACTGCCTGACCGAAGGCGAGCCGGACGAGGCGCGCATCGTCGAATCGGTGCACGCGATGATCGCCGACGTGCAGCGCTACGTGCCCGGCTACCGGCTCGTCAACGGCCCGGTGTTCGACGGCCGGCGCGTGTCGGTCTATCTCGAGGTCGAAGGGCTCGGCGACTACCTGCCGAAATACGCGGGCAACCTCGACATCATGACGGCCGCCGCCGCGCGCACCGCCGAGATGTTCGCCGAGGAGCTGCTGGCGGGCCGCCTCGTGCTGGCGCCGCTGGCGCCGCTCGCGCCCGCAGCGGCCTGACGCCCACGCACGCCTATCCCACGATCGGACGAACAAGGAACCGCAATGAATCTCAAAGGAACGCGAATCACCGTCCACGACATGACGCTGCGTGACGGCATGCACCCGAAGCGTCACCAGATGACGCTCGACCAGATGCGCTCGATCGCGAGCGGACTCGACGCGGCCGGCGTGCCGCTGATCGAAGTCACGCACGGCGACGGCCTCGGCGGCTCGTCGGTCAACTACGGCTTTCCGGCGCACAGCGACGCCGATTACCTCGGCGCGGTGATCCCGCTGCTGAAGCGCGCGAAGGTGTCGGCGCTGCTGCTGCCGGGCATCGGCACCGTCGATCACCTGAAGGAGGCGCACGCGCTCGGCGTGCACACGATCCGCGTCGCGACGCACTGCACCGAGGCCGACGTGTCGGAGCAGCACATCGCGATGGCGCGCAAGCTCGACCTGGATACCGTCGGCTTCCTGATGATGAGCCACATGAACAGCCCGGAAGGGCTCGTGAAGCAGGCGAAGCTGATGGAGTCGTATGGTGCGAACTGCATCTACATCACCGATTCGGCCGGCTACATGCTGCCCGGCGACGTGACCGCGCGGCTTCGCGCGGTGCGCGACGCGCTGCGGCCCGACACCGAACTGGGCTTCCATGGCCACCACAACCTGGCGATGGGTGTCGCGAACTCGATCGCGGCGATCGAGGCCGGCGCGAACCGGATCGACGGCGCGGCGGCGGGGCTCGGCGCCGGCGCGGGCAACACGCCGCTCGAGGTGTTCGTCGCGGTGTGCGAGCGGATGGGCATCGAGACCGGCATCGACGTGTGGAAGATCCAGGACGTCGCCGAGGATCTCGTCGTGCCGATGATGGATTTCCCGATCCGCATCGACCGTGACGCGCTGACGCTCGGCTACGCGGGCGTGTACGGCTCGTTCCTGCTGTTCGCGAAGCGCGCGGGCGACAAGTACGGCGTGCCGGCGCGCGACATCCTCGTCGAGCTCGGCCGGCGCGGGATGGTGGGCGGGCAGGAAGACATGATCGAAGACACCGCGCTCACGCTCGCGAAGGCGCGCGCGGCACATGCGAAGCAGGAGGCAGCATGAATCTCACGACCGATATCGTCGACGCGCTGGCGACCCGCCTCGACGACTGTGCGCGCGACGCGCGCGACACGCCGAAGATCACCGACACGCATCCGGAAATGGACTGGGACGACGCGTATGCGGTGCAGGACGCGATCCGCGGCAAGCAGATCACGCGCGGCGCGCGGATCGTCGGCTACAAGGCCGGCCTGACGTCGCACGCGAAGATGCGCCAGATGGGCGTCAACACGCCCGTGTTCGGCTTCCTGACCGATATCTACACGCTGCCGGAAGGCGGCGAATGCGACACGGCCGCGCTGATCCATCCGAAGGTCGAGCCGGAAATCGCGTTCGTCACGAAGGCCGAGCTGAAGGGCCCCGGCTGCCATATCGGCGCGGTGCTCGCCGCGACGGATTTCGTCGTGGCCGGCATCGAGGTGATCGACAGCCGCTACCGCGATTTCAAATTCGACCTGAAGAGCGTGGTGGCCGACAACACGTCGGCTGCGCGCTTCGTCGTCGGCGGGCGGCCGCTCGCGGTCGACGGCGTCGACCTGCGCACGCTCGGCGTCGTGCTCGAGAAGAACGGGCAGCCGGTCGCGTTCGGTGCGGGCGCGGCCGTGCTCGGGCATCCGGCCGCCGCGATCGCGATGCTCGCGAACCATCTCGGCGCGCGCGGCGAAGCGATTCCCGCAGGCAGCGTGATCCTGTCGGGCGGCATCACCGAGGCGGTGGCCGTCGCGGCCGGCGACAGCGTGACGCTGCGCGTGCAGGACATCGGGTCGGTCGGCCTGCGTTTCATCTGACGAGGAGGCCAATCGTGCCGGTAGCTCATCTTTACATCCTGGAAGGCCGCGACGACGACAGGAAGGAACGCCTGATCGCCGAGGTCACCGAAGCCATCCATCGCTCGCTCGACGCGCCCGTCGAATCGGTGCGCGTGATCATCACCGAGATGCCGAAGGCGCACTTCGGGATCGGCGGGCAGAGTGCGAAAAAGCGCGGGCGCTGACGCGCCCGGCACACGACAGGAATCGACTGGAGGAGTGTCATGACGACCAACCCTGAAATCGGCCGCCGGATCGTCGCCGGCGGCATCGACACGAACTATCACGACGTCGGCGACGGGCCGCCCGTGCTGCTGATCCACGGCTCGGGGCCGGGTGTGACCGCCTACGCGAACTGGCGGCTCACGATGCCCGCGCTCGCGCAGCAGTTTCGAGTGATCGCGCCCGACATGGCCGGCTTCGGCGAGACCGAGCGGCCGGCCGGCTACCGGTATTCGCTGGACCACTGGGTCGACCATGCGCTCGGTTTGCTCGACGTGCTCGGCGTCGCGCGCGCACACGTGGTCGGCAATTCGTTCGGCGGCGCGCTCGCGCTCGCGCTGGCGATCCGGACGCCCGAGCGGGTCGGCCGGCTCGTGCTGATGGGCGCGGCCGGCACGCGCTTCGCGCTGACCGAGGGGCTCGACGCGGTATGGGGCTACACGCCGTCGATCGCGAACATGCGTGCGCTGCTCGACGTCTTCGCGTTCGACCGCACGCTCGTGAACGACGAACTCGCAAAGCTGCGCCATGACGCGAGCGTGCGGCCCGGCTACCAGGAAGCGTTCGCGAACATGTTTCCCGCGCCGCGGCAGCGCTGGGTCGATGCGCTCGCGAGCGACGACGCGAAGCTGCGCGCGCTCACGCACGACACGCTGATCGTCCATGGACGCGAGGATCGCGTGATTCCGCTCGCGAGCTCGCTGAAGCTGCTCGAGCTGCTGCCGAACGCGCAACTGCACGTGTTCGGCCGCTGCGGGCACTGGACGCAGATCGAGCACGCGGAGCACTTCAATCGGCTCGTGATCGATCACTTCGGCGGGTAACACGCATCGGCAGGTCGCGTTGCCGTCACGTGCCGGTTGGACCGGCGCGTGACGGCAGCGGAAGCGGTGGAAGCGGTGGAAGCAGTTTCGGCGCAGCAGAACACATAACAACACCAATCAGTAGAACGAATATTGGAGACATCGATGAAACGGAAGGCTGCATTCGGATTGATCTCGCTCGCCGCGTATGCGGGCATCACGTTGAGCACCGGTGCGTGGGCGACGGAAGGCGGCGGAGACACGATCGGCGAGGGCGCCGAGGCGTTCTTCGCGGGCGCGCTGCCGCCGGCCGGCCTGTACATGCTGGCGTACTACACGCATTACCATGCGTCGCGCTTCAACGATACGCATGGCAACGGCTCGGTGCCGGGTTTCAAGCTCGATGCGGACGTGCTGATTCCACGTGTCGTGTGGATGTCGAACCTGTCGCTGCTCGGCGGGCACTACGGTGCGTATGCGGTGCTGCCGATGCAGCATCTGGCGCTCGATGCGGGCGGCGCGTCGTTCGACCGCACCAATCTCGGTGACCTGATCGTCAGCCCCGCGATGATCGCGTGGGGCTCAGGTGCGCTGCGCACGGTCGCCGCGATCGAGTTCGTGTTCCCGACCGGCCAGTACGACGCGCACGCGGCGCTGAACACCGGCAGGAACTACTACACCGCGCGGCCCGTGTTCGGCGTGTCGTGGCTGCCGAACGACAAGGTCGAGGTATCGGCGAAGTTCACGTACAGCTTCAACGCGCCGAACAACGACACGCACTATCACTCGGGGAACCTGTTCCACGTCGACTACTCGGCGAGCTATGCGGTTACACCGAAGGTGCGCGTCGGCTTGTCGGGCTACCTGGTCAAGCAGACGACCGACGACATGCAGAACGGTCAGCCGGTCGCGGGCGACGGTTTTCGCGGACAGACGTTCGCGATCGGGCCCGGCGTTCGCTACCAGTTCAGCAAGATCAGCGTGGAAGCGCGCGTCGTGAAGGAGTTCTTCGTGCGCAACCGGCCGGCCGGGGAGGCCGTGTGGGCGAAGGCGGTCATACCGTTCTGACCGCACGGTTCGCGGCGGTCATCGTTGCGATGACGACGCTGTTCGCGCATCGTGATGGGCGGCGGAAGGTGGGGGCGGAGGGCGCCGCGCAGTATCTGGCGATGCTGCGCGGGCCCACCGCCATCATTCGTCCATCAGACGCACTTTCACCCGCTTGCCCTTGATCTTGCCCGCATTGAGCTTGCGCAACGCATCGTGCGCAATGCCGCGCTCGACGGCGACGTAAGTCGAGAACTCGGTCACGTTGATCTTGCCGATCTGCGCGCCGCTGAAGCCCGCATCGCCGGTCAGCGCGCCGAGCACGTCGCCGGGGCGGATCTTGTCCTTGCGGCCGCCGAGCACCTGCAGCGTTTCCATCGGCGGCAGCAGCGGCTCACTGGCGTCGGCCTTCAGTTCGGCGAGCGGATGCCATTCGACGTCGCGCTTCTGTGCGTGCTCGATGCCGCCGACGCGCCCCATCTCGTCCATGCTCGCGAGGCTCAGCGCCCAGCCTTCCTGGTCCGCGCGGCCCGTGCGGCCGATGCGGTGCACGTGCACTTCGGGATCGGGCGTCACGTCGACGTTGATCACCGCTTCGAGCTGCGCGATGTCGAGGCCGCGCGCGGCCACGTCGGTCGCGACGAGCACCGAGCAGCTGCGGTTCGCGAACTGGATCAGCACCTGGTCGCGTTCGCGCTGCTCGAGTTCGCCGTGCAGCGCGAGCGCGTGGAAACCCTGTGCGTGCAGCACGTCGAGCAGGTCGCGGCATTGCTGCTTGGTGTTGCAGAACGCGATCGTGCTGACCGGGCGATAGTGGTTCAGCAGCAGGCCGACCGCGTGCAGCCGCTCGTTCTCGGTCACTTCGTAGAAGCGCTGGCGGATCTTGCTGTCGTCGTGGCGTTCCTCGAGCTTCACTTCCTTCGGGTTGCGCAGAAACTGCTGGCTCAGCTTCGCGATCCCTTCCGGGTAGGTCGCGGAGAACAGCAGCGTCTGACGCGTCGGCGGGCATTGCCGCGCAACCTTCGCGATGTCGTCGAAGAACCCCATGTCGAGCATCCGGTCCGCTTCGTCGAGCACGAGCGTGTTCAGCGCGTCGAGCGTCAGGTGGCCGCGGTCCAGATGGTCCATGATGCGCCCCGGCGTGCCGACGACGATGTGCGCGCCGTGTTCGAGGCTCTGCGACTGCGGGCGCATCGGCGTGCCGCCGCACAGCGTCAGCACCTTGATGTTTTCCTCGGCGCGCGCGAGGCGGCGGACTTCCTGCGCGACCTGGTCGGCGAGTTCGCGCGTCGGGCACAGCACCATCGCCTGCACGTCGAAGCGGCGCACATCGAGGCGCGCGAGCAGCGCGAGCGAGAACGCGGCCGTCTTGCCGCTGCCCGTCTTCGCCTGCGCGATCAGGTCGTGGCCGGCCAGTGCGATCGGCAGGCTCGCGGCCTGGATCGGCGTCATGTCGGTGTAGCCGAGCTGCGCGAGATTCGCGAGCGTGGCGGGCGTCAACGACAGCGCGCTGAAGGGCGTGGTGGTCGGCTGGGTCATTCCAGGTCTCCGAGATAAGGGCGGCCTGCCATCTGTTCGTAGACGATCGTGCCGTCTTCGGCTTCGAAGCGCTCGACATAGTTGCGCGCGCCGCACAGCGGGCAGCGGAACAGCAGTCCCTGGCCTTCGTCCTTGATGACGACGTCGGATTCTTCCCACTGCGTGCCGCAGCTCTGGTTTCGGCAGGTAAACACGGTCATTCTCCAGCTGAATTCGGTTGTGCGCGCCGGCGCGACGGGCGCGGGCGCTGACGTTGCCCGGCCGTCGCGCGCGGCGGCCGCGTGAAATCGCGGCGAGGGCGGCGCACGGCGCGGCCGTTCGCGTGATGGTTCGTCGAGGTGGATGGTGGATCGGCGCGCGATCGGTGAAACGCGCGTGGCGCAATTCTAGCGGATACGGCGGCCGTGCCGGCGGTCTCGCGCGGGCGTGCGCCGAAATGAAAAACGGCCGCCCGGCCCGGACTGCCCCCCGGTGTGCGGGGTGGTCCGGATCGAACGGCCGTTTGATTCGATGCGGCGGTGCTCAGCGCATCGGCATCACAGTGCCATGTCGGCCGCGGCCTTGGCCGGCGCCGGCTTGGCAGGCTTGAGCGGGTTGAGCGGGTTGAGCGACGCTGCGGCGGCGCCCGGCTGAGCAGGCGCGGTCATGTCGATCTTCGGCGGCGGCGTGAGCTGCAGCACGTCGCTCGTATAGGTCCACTCGTCGTAGACCTTCGCGGGGCTGTCGTTCAGCTTCGTGCCGTAGCTCGGCACGATCTCGCGGATCTTCTGCTGCCACGCGGGCGTCGCGAGCTTGTCCTTGAACACGCGCTCGAGCAGGCTCAGCATGATCGGCGCGGCGGTCGATGCGCCCGGCGATGCGCCGAGCAGGCCCGCGATGCTGCCGTCCTTCGCGCTGACGATCTCGGTGCCGAGCTTCAGCACGCCGCCCTTCACGGGGTCGCGCTTGATGATCTGCACGCGCTGCCCGGCTTGCCACAGACGCCAGTCTTCCTTCTTCGCGTTCGGGAAATACTCCTTCAGCGCGTTGAAGCGGTCGTCGTCCGACAGCATCAGCTGGCCGGCGAGGTATTCGACGAGCGGGAACTCGTCGACGCCCACGCGCATCATCGGCATCGCGTTATGCGTGTTCGTGCTGGTCAGCAGGTCGAAGTACGAGCCGTTCTTCAGGAACTTGGTCGAGAACGTCGCGAACGGGCCGAACAGGATGATCTTCTTGCCGTCGATGATGCGCGTGTCGAGGTGCGGCACCGACATCGGCGGCGAGCCGACCGACGCCTTGCCGTACGCCTTCGCGAGGTGCTGCTTCACGACTTCCGGATTGTCGGTCACGAGGAACGAGCCGCCGACCGGGAATGCGCCGTAGTCCTTCGCTTCGGGAATGCCCGATGCCTGCAGCAGGTGCAGCGCGCCGCCGCCCGCGCCGATGAACACGAACTTCGCGTCGACGGCCTGCGGTGCTTCGTTCGAGTGCAGCTTGACCCACGACACGTGCCACGTGCCGTCCGCGTTGCGCGTGATGCCGCGCACTTCGCTCGACAGCGACAGCGAGAAGTTCGGCTGGCGCTGCAGGTAGCCGACGAACTGGCGCGTGATCTCGCCGAAGTTCACGTCGGTGCCGATCGGCGTCCAGGTGGCTGCGACCTTCTGCTTGCGGTCGCGGCCTTCCATCATCAGCGGCACCCACTGCCTGATCTGGTCGTAGTCTTCCGAATACTGCATGCCGCGGAACAGCGGGCTTGCCTGCAGCGCGTCATAGCGCTTCTTCAGGAAGCGGACGTTGTCGTCGCCCCACACGAAGCTCATGTGCGGCGTCGAGTTGATGAACGAGTGCGGGTTCTTCAGCACGCCCTGCTTGACCTGCCACGCCCAGAACTGGCGCGAGATCTGGAACGACTCGTTGATCTCGATCGCCTTCGTGATGCTGACCGTGCCGTCCGGCTTCTCCGGCGTGTAGTTGAGCTCGGCGAGCGCGGAGTGGCCCGTGCCCGCATTGTTCCAGCCGTTCGAGCTTTCCTGCGCGACGCCGTCGAGGCGCTCGACCATCGTCATCGACCAGTCCGGCTGCAGCTCGTGCAGCCAGACGCCGAGCGTCGAACTCATGATGCCGCCGCCCACCAGCAGGACGTCGACCTTCTTCGTGTCGGCCGCGTGAGCGGCAGACGCGGCTACGCACAGCGCGAGCCCGGACAGCATTACCCGTAACGTTTTAATCAAAGCACTACCCTTTTCAGCTTGGTCACATCAGGTCTGCCACGCCGCCCGGCGCACGGCTTCGTCGGCCGGCGCGCGAGCGTTCCGGACGATGCCGGATCGGCATCCGGAAATCCGGAGCGCATTTCCGGGATCCCGGAATGTGCTCGCGAAACACGCTGGTGCCGATGCGGAACCGATTAGAAGGACACCTTCCGATCGGCTTCGGGCGCGTCGTCCGTCACGTGCTGCCGGGACCGCGCAAAACGCGCGCGTGCCCTTGTGGAAAGCGTGTGCGGACGAGGCCGGCGGCCGCGCGCACGCATGCGGCGCGCGACGCGTTCATCGGGGGGCGGGTGGCAAGGGGCGCGTAATATAACCGAAGTCGATCATCGTGTCGTACGCGAAATTTGTCCTTGTTTTTGTGGGGTTTTTCGCGTGTCCGGCTTTCCGGAACGGGTTCGGTCGCGGCTGGAAAATGCGATGGTATCGGCAGGGTGCCGAACGGCATTTGTGCGCGCGCCCGACGGCGTTCACTCGTCCGGCACCGGCAACCGCGACGAGAACTTCACCTCGCGCAACGCGAGGCTCGACTGGATCGACGAGATGCCGGCCTGCTTCCTGAGCACGTGCTCGACGAACTCCGCATACGCATCGAGATCGGTCGCGACGACCTGCAGCATGTAATCGGCCGCGCCGGTGATCTTGTGGCACGACACCACTTCGTCGCGATGCCGGATCACCATTTCGAAATGGTCGGAGGTCTGGTCCGAATGCATGTTGAACGTGACGAGCACGAACGCGAACACGTTCATGCCGAGCGCGCGCCGGTCGAGGTTCGCCTGATAGCCGGTGATCACGCCCTCGTCCTCGAGCCGCTTGCGGCGCCGCCAGCAGGGCGTCACGCTCAGCGACAGCTTCTCGCCGAGCGTCGCGTTCGACAGCGCGCCGTCCTCCTGCAGCAGGCGCAGCATCGCGCGGTCGACGCCATCCATTTCGGTGGCCGGGCGATTTTTGCTCATATCTGGCATCCCGTAGACAGTTTGTACAAAAGTGTAAGCAACACACGCGCGAAAAGCAAAGCTATTGCCCACTCTCGCCAATAAACTGTTGCTCACCCTTATCGCAACGGTCAAACATGCTCACGATCTACAGCAGCGATCATCGCCTGCATCGCGGCGTCGAACTGAAGGACGGCGCCATCACCGAGTCGTTCGAGAACCCCCAGCGCGCCGAAACGGTGCTCGCGCAAGTCCGGGCGACCGGCCTCGGCGACGTGATCGCGCCGCAATCGTTCGACCGCGCGTGCTACGCGCTTGCGCACAGCCAGCGCTACGTCGATTTCCTGGCGGGCGCGTGGGACGAATGGCGCGCGACCGGCCGGACCTGCCAGGCGCTGCCGCTCGTGTGGCCGGTGCGCGCGATGCCGGCTGCCGCAACGCCGCCCGCGTTCATCGACGGCAAGCTCGGCTTCTTCGCGATGGATGCGGGCGCGCCGATCAACGCCGGCACGTGGGACGCGGTGAGTGCCAGCGCGAATTCGGCGCTGACGGGCGCCGACCTGCTGTCGAACGGCACGCGCGCGGCGTTCGCGCTGTGCCGTCCGCCCGGTCACCATGCGGGCCGCGAATACATGGGCGGCTACTGCTACCTGAACAACGCGGCGATCGCGGCGCAGCACGCGATCACGCGCGGCGCGGCGCGCGTCGCGGTGCTCGACGTCGATTTCCATCACGGCAACGGCACGCAGGACATCTTCTACGACCGATCGGACGTGCTGTTTGCGTCGATTCACGGCGAGCCTTCGGTGTCGTACCCGTACTTCTCCGGCTATGCGGACGAGTGCGGCACGGGTGAGGGCGAAGGCTTCAACCTGAACCTGCCGCTGCCGAAGGGCACGCTGTGGAACACCTACGACGAAGCGCTCGGCCGTGCGACGGCGGCGATCGCCGCGCATGCGCCCGACGTGCTCGTCGTGTCGCTCGGCGTCGACACGTTCGAGCACGACCCGATCAGCCACTTCCGTCTGCGCTCGCAGGACTACCTGCGGATCGGCGAGGCGCTCGCGCGCCTGAACCTGCCGACGCTGTTCGTGATGGAGGGCGGCTATATGGTCGACGAGATCGGCATCAATGCGGTCAATGTGCTGCTCGGCTTCGAAGGCCGCGCATAACGGTCACGCATGACGGCCGCACATAGCGACCGCACATGACGGCCACACACAACGGCCGCGCGCCAACCATTTCAACGGCGGCCTGCCGGCCGCCGCAACCGATGGAGCAACTTGCATGACGCGATATCTGGATGTGACGAGCGTGTCGAAGCTCGTCGACGCAGTCGGGATCCCGCAGATCCTGACGACGATGGCTTCGTACATCGAGCAGGACTACCGCCGCTGGGAGACGTTCGAGAAGACCGCGCGCGTCGCCAGCCATTCGCCCGACGGCGTGATCGAGCTGATGCCGACGTCCGACACCCGGCTGTATGCGTTCAAATACGTGAACGGGCACCCGAAGAACACGAAGGCCGACTTGCTGACGGTGATGGCGTTCGGCGTGCTCGCCGACGTCGACACCGGCTATCCGCTGCTGCTCAGCGAGATGACGCTGACGACGGCGATCCGCACGGCCGCGACGTCCGCGCTGGTCGCGCGCTTCCTCGCGCGCAGCGACGCGCGTTCGATGGCGCTGATCGGCAACGGCGCGCAGAGCGAATTCCAGGCGGTCGCGTTTCACGAGATGCTCGGTATCGACGAACTGCGCGTGTTCGACATCGATCCGGCGGCGACCGACAAGCTCGTGCGCAATCTCGCGCCGTTCACGGGGCTGCGCGTGATCCGCTGCGCGTCGGCGGCCGATGCGGTGCGCGGCGCGGACATCGTGACGACGGTCACCGCCGACAAGACGAACGCGACGATCCTGACGCCCGACATGATCGAGGACGGGATGCACGTCAATGCGGTGGGCGGCGATTGCCCCGGCAAGACCGAACTGCATGCGGACGTGCTGCGGCGCGCACGCGTCGTCGTCGAGTTCGAGCCGCAGACGCGCATCGAAGGCGATCTCCAGCAGATGCCCGCGGATTTCCCGGTCGTCGAGTTCGCGCAGGTCGTGTCCGGCGCGCAGCCAGGCCGGGAATCCGATGCGCAGGTGACGGTGTTCGACTCGGTCGGCTTCGCGCTCGAGGATTTCTCGGCGCTGCGCTATCTGAACGCGGCCGCGCGCGAGCGCGACATCGGCATCGAGCTTGACCTGATTCCGACGCCGCGCGATCCGAAGAACCTGTTCGGCGTCGCGACCGGCAGCGAGGCCAGTGCGGCGTCCGGCGCCGCGGGCCGTGCGATGCTCGCAGCCCTGAGCCATTGATGATTCGTACCGACACCAACAACATAGCCCACCAGGAGACAAACATGATTCGACTACACAAGACGACGTTGGCCGCGGCCGCCGCGATGATCTGCGCGCTGTCCGCGCACGCGGACGAAATCGTGCGCATCGGCCACGTCGCGCCGCTGACCGGCCCGATCGCGCACCTCGGCAAGGACAGCGAGAACGGCGCGCGGCTGGCCGTCGAGGAGATCAACGCGAAAGGGCTCGTGATCGGCGGCAAGAAGGTGACGCTGCAGCTCGATCCGCAGGACGACGCGGGCGATCCGCGCACCGCGACGCAGGTCGCGCAGCGGCTCGTCGACGACAAGGTGGTGGGTGTCGTCGGCCATCACAACTCGGGCACGTCGATCCCGGCGTCGCGCGTCTATCGGGATGGCGGCATCGTGCAGATCTCGCAGGCCGCGACCAATCCGATGTACACGCAGCAGGGCTTCAAGACGACCTACCGGGTCGTCGCGACCGACGCGCAGCAGGGGCCGGCGCTCGCCAGTTATGCGATGAAGAGCATGGGCATCAAGACGGTGGCCGTGATCGACGACGCGACCGCCTACGGCCAGGGGCTCGCGACCGAATTCGAGAAGGCCGCGCAGGCCGCCGGCGTGAAGATCGTGTCGCGCGATGCGACGAACGACAAGGCGATCGATTTCCGCGCGATCCTCACGAAGATCAAGGGCGAGAACCCGGACGCGATCATGTATGGCGGCATGGATGCGACCGGCGGGCCGCTCGCGAAGCAGGCGCGGCAGCTCGGCCTGCGCGCGAAGATCCTCGGCGGCGACGGCGTGTGCTCGACCGACCTGCCGAAGCTCGCGGGCGCGGCATCCGACAACGTCGTGTGCTCCGAAGCGGGCATCGCGCTCGAGAAGATGCCGGGCGGCGCGGCGTTCGCGCAGCGCTACGAGGCGCGCTACCATCAGCCGCTGCAGGTCTATGCGCCGTTCTCGTACGACGCCGTCTACATCATCGTCGACGCGATGAAGCGCGCGAACTCGACGTCCGCCGCGAAGGTGCTGGCCGCGATGCCGGCCACCGACTATCGCGGCGTGATCGGCGAGACGAGCTTCACGCCGCAGGGCGACCTGAAGCACGGTGCGATCTCGGTGTTCTCGTACAAGGGCGGCAAGAAGATGCTGCTCGACATCGTGAAAATGTGATGCAGCCTGGCGGACGCGGCGCGATGCAACTGCGTCGCGTCCGCAGCATCGATATGAAGCGACAAGCGGCGGGCGAATGGTCCCGCCGCTTGCCGTTTACCGCGGCAGCACCTTCCGGTAGATCACGAAGCCCGACTTTTCCGCGACCGTGTCGTAGAGCCGCATCGCGGTGTGGTTCGTCTCGTGCGTCTGCCAATACACGCGTTCCGCCCGCGCGCTGCGCGCCTCCGCATAGACGGCTTCGATCAGCGCGCGGCCGACGCCCTTGCCACGCTCGCTGTCGAGCGTGAACAGGTCCTGCAGATAGCAGGTCGGGCCGATCAGCGTCGTGCTGCGGTGATACAGGAAATGCACGAGCCCGACGAGCGTCCCGTTGCGTTCCGCGACGAACGCATGCACGGGTTCGTACCCGTCGAAGAAGCGCGACCACGTGAGTCGCGTGATTTCCGCCGGCAGTGCCGTCTCGCCGAAGCGCCCGTAGAAGCGGTTGTAGCCGTCCCAGAGCGGCAGCCAGTTGTCGTAGTCGTCCTCGCGGACGCGGCGCACGGTCAGGCTCGCATCGGTAGCGTTCATGTTATTGACCTCTCGTTGATTGGCGTGGAGTGGGGCCGTTGCCGGCATGGCGGGATACGGCTCGAATGCTTACGATAGAAAATTCGTGGCACCATGTGTAGACCCATGAGCCAACCCATTCCTGGAGCCACGATGGACTACGGTGTTTTGCTGTCGATGTTCGAGCGCGAAACCGGGCCGGACGCAGTCGCGCGAATGTCGCAGCAGCACCGGCTCTATGCGTGCCTGCGCGCGGCGATCCTCGGTGGCCGGATTGCGGAAGGCGCGCGCTTGCTGCCGACGCGCACGCTTGCCGACGAGCTGCGCATCGCGCGCAATTCGGTGCTGTACGCGTATGAACGACTGACTGCCGAAGGTTTCGTGATCGGCACGCGGCAGGGCACCGTGGTTGCGCGTGTGGGCTTGCCTCATCCGCCTGCTGCGCCGGTGTCGGCCGCTGCCGATGCCGATGCCGCTGCTGTTGCTCGTGCTGCTGCCGTGGCCGGCGATGCCGCGACGCTGTCGCGGCGTGTCGCGCACGCCGAGCGCGCGAGCGGCGGCATCGACGAGTCGCTGCCGTTCACGCCGGGCGCGCCCGCGGTCGATGCGTTCCCGCTGCCGCAATGGCGGCGCTGCATCGAGCGCGCATGGCGCACCGCCGGGCCCGCGCAACTCGGCTATCAGGCGGCGGAAGGGAACGCGCCGCTGCGCGAAGCGATCGCCGGCTACCTGCGCGTGTCGCGCGGCGTGCGTTGCGACGCGGAGCAGGTCATCGTCACCGACGGCACGCAGAATGCGCTCGACCTGTGCGCCCGCGCGCTGGCCGACGCGGGCGACACCGCGTGGATCGAGAATCCCGGCTACCACGGTGCGCGCAATGCGTTCCTCGCCGCCGACCTGCGCGTCGTGCCGATTGGCGTCGATGCGGACGGCCTCGCGCCGCGGGCGGACGACTGGCGCGATCGACCGCCGAAGCTGATCTACATCACGCCGTCGCACCAGTATCCGCTCGGCGCGGTGATGAGCCTCGAACGGCGGCTCGCACTGGTCGCGCACGCGCGCGCGGCCGGCGCGTGGATCGTCGAGGACGACTACGACAGCGAATTCCGTCATCACGGCGCGCCGCTCGCGGCTGTGCAGGGCCTCGCCGACGATGCGCCGGTGATTTATCTCGGCACCTTCAGCAAGGTGATGTTTCCGGCGCTGCGGATCGGCTTCCTGATCGCGCCGCCCGCGCTCGCGCGTGCGCTGCGCGACGCGGCCGGTGCGCTGATGCTGCACGGGCGCGCAGTCGAGCAGCACGCGCTCGCGGATTTCATCGAGGCCGGGCATTTCGCGCGGCACCTGCGGCGCATGCGCCGGCTGTACGCGGAGCGGCGCATGGCACTGCAGGACGCGCTCGAGCGCCACCTGCGCGCGCAGCTGACGGTCTCCGGCGGCGCCGGCGGCATGCATCTGTCCGCGCGGCTCGACGTGCCGGTGGCCGATACCGAACTGAGCCGCATCGCGCTGGCGCGCGGGCTGAACCTGCGGCCGCTGTCGACGTTCTGCCTGCCGGGCACGGAGCAGCGCTACAACGGCCTCGTGCTCGGGTATGGCGGCGTGCCGGCCGAACGGATGGACGCGCTCGCGCGGCGGATCGCGAGCGTGATCGACGTGGCACTGGCGGCGCGGTGACGGCGAGCGGCCGCCGCAGTCCGCGTTATCCGCGCATCGGCGGATTCAACCGCGCGAACGCCTGCTGCCGGTGATACGGAAAGTACGGGTAAGGGGCCGCCACCGCACTCGCCGCGTCGAGCTTCGCCACCTGCTCGCCGGTCAGCGACCAGCCGACCGCACCGAGGTTCTGCCGCAGCTGTTCCTCGTTGCGCGCGCCAATGATCACCGATGACACCGTCGGCCGCTGCAGCAGCCAGTTCAGCGCGATCTGCGCGACGCTCTTGCCGGTTTCCTGCGCGACGTCGTCGAGCGCGTCGACGACGCGGTACAGGTGCTCGTCGTCGACCGGCGGGCCGTAGCTCGCGGTTTCGTGCAGGCGGCTGCCGTCGGGCAGCGGCGCGCCGCGGCGGATCTTGCCGGTCAGGCGTCCCCAGCCGAGCGGGCTCCACACGAGCGCGCCGAGGCCCTGGTCGGCGCCGAGCGGCATCAGGTCCCATTCGTAGTCGCGGCCGATCAGCGAGTAGTAGGCCTGGTTCGCCACATAGCGCGTCCAGCCGTGCCGGTCGGCGGCCGCGAGCGACTTCATGATCTGCCAGCCGGCGAAGTTCGACACGCCGATGTAGCGCAGCTTGCCCGCGCGCACGAGCGTGTCGAGCGTGGACATCACTTCCTCGACCGGCGTGTGCGCGTCGAACGCGTGAAGCTGCAGCAGGTCGATGTAGTCGGTATCGAGGCGGCGCAGTGCGTCGTCGACCGCGCGCACGAGGCGCGAACGCGACGTGCCCGCGTCGTTCGGGCCGTCGCCGGTCGGCAGGCCCGTCTTGGTCGAGATCAGCACCTTGTCGCGGCGTCCGCTGATCGCCGCGCCGAGCACGGTTTCGGACGCGCCGTCCGAGTACACGTCGGCGGTGTCGAACAGGTTCACGCCGGCGTCGAGACAAATGTCGACGAGGCGGCGCGCTTCGTCGACGCCCGTGTTGCCCCATGCGCCGAACAGCGGGCCGGTGCCGCCGAACGTGCCGGCGCCGAAGCTGAGGACGGGGACTTTCAGGCCGGATTGGCCGAGCGTGCGGTATTCCATCATGCGTTCCTGTCGTCGGGTGGGGTAAGGCAGGCGCTTTCCGCAGAAGCGTTGCGAGCTTGCGTGACGCGCTGCCGCAGCGGGGCCGCTTGGCGGCCTGCCGTTGCAGTACAGCAATTTAGCGCGTGCCGCGCGCGCTGATAATTGGGCTGCCTTTGAAAACAACGTTCGAAGAAATTGAAAGATGCAGGCCCGCGATCACGGACCGATTACGGACCGATGATGGACCACCCCGCGTTTGCACGCATTTCATCATTTAGCTAATATTCGAAATGTTCGACGACGCAGACGCCATGGACGACCTCACCCGCATCAGCGCCCTTGCCAATGAAAGCCGGCTTGCCGTGATGCGCTGGCTCGGGAATCCGAGGCAGCACTTCCCGCCGCAGCCGCACGGCGACATCGACGCGCTCGGCGTGTGCTGCACGTTCATCACCGAGAAGCTCGGCATCGCGCCGGCGACGACGACCCGCCACATGCGCATCCTCGCGGATGCCGGCTTCGTGCGCGCGACCCGTGTCGGCAAATTCACGTACTACAAGCGGATCGACGCCGAGCTGAAGAAGCTGGGCCGCGATCTGTCACAACTCTGAGAGACACCCGACATGAACGAACTTGCGTTGCTGGCCGATGCCGATCAACGGGCGCGTGCGTACCTCGCGTCGGCGGATGTGCGCCGCGCGTTTCCGGACGCCGCGGCACTGGCGAACCTGGCCGCGTTCGACGAGCCGTTGCCCGAGCAGGGGAAGCCGGCCGGCGACGTGCTGCGCCTGCTCGACGAGGCGGGCTCGCCCGCGACCGTCGCGTCGAACGGCCCGAACTACTTCGGCTTCGTGATCGGCGCGGCGCTGCCGGCCGCCGCCGCGGCCGAGCGCCTGATGCTCGCGTGGGACCAGTGCGCGTCGTCGTTCGACAATTCGCCGGTTGCCGCGACGCTCGAACGGCTCGCGGCGCGCTGGGTCGTCGATGCGCTCGACCTGCCGCGCGACAGCGCGGTCGGCTTCGGCACCAGCGCCACGGCGTGCACGCTCGTCGCGATCGCCGCTGCGCGGCGCGCGCTGCTCGCGCGCAAGGGCTGGGACTTCGACGGCGACGGGCTGAGCGGCGCGCCGGAGATCAAGGTGGTGATTTCGGAGCTTGCGCACATCACGGTCAAGAAGGCGCTGCGGGTGCTCGGCTTCGGGATGAAGCGCATCGTCGTCGCGCCGGTGGACGCGCACGGACGCATCGACCCCGATCGCCTGCCGCCGCTCGACGACATGACGATCTTCTGCGTGCAGGCCGGCGAGGTGAACACTGGCGAGTTCGATCCGTTCGCCGAGCTGATCCCGCGCGCGAAGGCGGCGGGCGCGTGGGTGCACGTCGACGGCGCGTTCGGCCTTTGGGCGCGGGCGTCGTCGAAGCGTGCGCTGACCGACGGCATCGATGGCGCGGACAGCTGGACGACCGACGGCCACAAGTGGCTGAACACGCCGTACGACGGCGCGATGGTGATCTGCCGGGACGCCGATGCGCTCGCCGCGGCGATGAACGCCGACGCCGTGTATTCGAGCGCCGCGCGGGATGCGCAGAAAAACCTCAACCTCGAGTTCTCGCGCCGGGCGCGCGGCGTCCCGGTCTGGGCCGCGCTGCGCTCGCTCGGGCGCGACGGCGTGGCCGCGCTGGTCGACCGGCATTGCGCGTACGCGTCGCGCATCGCCGACGGTCTGCGGGCGGCTGGCTACGACGTGCTGAACCGCGTGGTGCTCAATCAGGTACTGGTGCGCGCGGGCACGGACGGGCAAACTGTCGCGATCCGCGAAGCCGCGCAGGCATCCGGCGAGGTCTGGTTCGGCGCGACCGTGTGGCAGGGGCGGCCGGCATTCCGGATCAGCGTGTCGTCGTGGCGGACCGGCGATGAACACGTCGAACGGCTCGTCGGCCTGCTTGCCACATTGCGCGAGCGGCACGCCGGCTGAAGCGTGCGGCGCGGCGATCGTGGACGAACACCGGGCCGCCGCGTTGTATTGCAACTAACAGCCAACCGATCGGTTGCAGCACCGCGTGGCGGACGGGTCACTCAATCCAAGCATCTATCGTTGCGAGCACAACCTTGACGAACAATCCTCGTGAATTGTTGAAGGCAGCCGAGATCGAGAGCATGGAGCCGGAGCGCTCGGTCCATTCGTTGAATGCCGACGCGGTCCGTCTCAAGAAACCGCTGGGCGACCTGACCGGGCTCACGCAGCTCGGCGTGGTGCAGGTCACGTTGATGCCGGGACACGGGACGGCCGAGTATCACATGCACCACTACGAGGAAGAATGCGTGTACGTGCTTTCCGGCTATGGCACCGCGACGATCGGCGAGCGCGACCATGCGGTCGGGCCTGGCGATTTCCTCGGGTTCCGGCGTGGCGGCGACGCGCACACGCTGGTGAACACGGGTGACGTGCCGCTCGTGCTCTTCGTCGCCGGGCAGCGGCTCGAACATGACGTGTGCGATTACCCGAGGATCGGCAAGCGCCTGTTCGTGGCCGGGAAGCGCGAGGCGCTGATCGATTTGCCCGACGGGGAAGACGCATGAGGCTTCCCGTGTCGGTGCGGTGGCGCCGGGCCCCGTCGGCACGCCACTAACCGCCGGTCGGGCCCACGCGCAGGCACTTTGGCGCGAGCGCGCATGTGCGCTGCGCGCCGCGCCGACTTACCCGAGCAGGTGCCGCAGCACACCTGCCGCGACGACGCCGATCGTCACGGTCGGCAGGATCGACAGGCGGGTCGCGGCGAGCAGCGTGATCGCGAGCGCGACCAGATCGGCGGGGCGGCTCGATACGAACGCCGGCGCAATCACCGAGATCAGCACGCAGCCGGGCACGTTTTCCATCACGGCGGTCATGCGCGGGCTCAGCGTGCGATTGCGCAGCATCACGTAGCCGAGGATGCGCGACAGGTACGTGCTCGACGCCATCAGCACGATCGTCGCGAGGGTAGCGGCGTCAGGCATCGCGCGGCTCCCACACCAGCGCGGCGATCAGCCCCGCGCACGCGCCGGCCGCGACATACCACGCGCCGGGCACGGCCAGATGTGTGGCGGCCGCGACGACGAGGCTGACGAACCACGGCCGGCTCGCGCGCATGCCTTTCCACATGCCGCGCAGCAGCACGAGAAAGACTGCCGTGAACGCCATGTCGAAGCCGTACTGCTCGACGTCGCCGATCGTTGGGCCGAGCGCCGCGCCGAGCGTGGTCATCGACACCCACGTCGAATAGAGGCCGGCTGCGATGCCCGCGTAGTACGCGACGCTGATGTGGTCGGCCGACCGCTGCCGCGCATCGGCGAGCGACATCGCCCAGCTCTCGTCGCACATGAAGAACAGCGCGGCGAACGCGCGCCGGCGCGGCAGGCGCCGGATATACGGCGCGAACGCGGCGCCCATCAGGATGTGACGCGAATTCACGAGGAACGACATCGCGACGATCAGCGCGATGTGCGGCGGCGACGTCCACAGATGGATCGCCGCGAATTCTGAACCGCCGCCGAAATTGAGGCCCGTCATCAGCGGCACTTCGAGGATGCTCAGGCCCTTCTGGGCTGCCTGCGCACCCAGCACCAGCGCGAACGGAATGAAACCCAGCATGACGGGCAGCGCCGCGCGCATCCCGCGGCCCATCTCGGCGATAAAGGCGGGCCGCTCGCGCAGCCCGGTCGATGTTGAAACGCTACTGCTCATTACTCCTCCTTCGGGGGGGAGGATTGTCTGCTTTTTTGACTCGAATCGGGTTGCGTTGTGGCCAGATATTTCGGAGAATTTGGCATTCAATGTCGTCGTTTACAAAATCATGGAATTTGATGCCAATGAAGATTGATGCGATCGACCGGCGAATCCTGAACGCGCTGCAGCGCGACGGCCGCATGCAGAATGTCGAGCTCGCGCACGAAGTGGGGCTGTCGCCGTCGCCGTGCCTGCGGCGCGTGCGGCTGCTCGAGGAGGCGGGCGTGATCGAGAAATACGTCGCGGTGCTGAATCCGGCGAAGGTCGGCAAGGCGCTGACGATCTTCGCGCGCGTGTGGCTGAAGGGGCAGGACGCCGACACCGTGAATCGCTTTGCCGATGCGGTCCAGCAGATGCCGGAGGTCGTCGAGTGTCACCTGATGGCGGGCGATTGCGATTTCCTGCTGCGCATCGTCGCGGCCGACATCGACGACTACCGGCGCTTCCAGATGGAATACCTGACGCGCATCCCGGGCGTGCAGAGCGTGAAGACCGACATTCCGATGCAGAAGATCAAGCTGACGTCGGCGTTGCCGACGTAGCGTGTGGTGTGATGCGGTGTCGCACGCCGCGACCGGAGATTGGACGAACGGTCACGGACTGGTGACAATCGAGCGGTATGTTGAACGCATGCGTGATGACTCGGCCACCCGTCTTGCAACTAACGGCCGAATCGCGCCGGCCCGCGCGAGTGCGCGAGGCGTCCGGCTGGCGCTCGCTCGAGTCGCGCATTCCGATTCCGTTTTGTTTCCCGTGCCGGGCGCCCATGCAAGCCATCGACAATCCGTGGAATTCGCTGGAAGTCTTCAAGCTCGCGATCGACATCCTGATGCCGCTGTCGGTGGCCGGCCTCGGCTGGTTCATCAGCCGCCGGCTGAAGCTGCTCGAACTCGTGCAATGGACCAACCAGAAGCTCATCGAGAAGCGTCTCGCGCTCTACGACACGGCCGCGCCGCTGCTCAACGAGCTGCTGTGCTTCTACACGTGGATCGGCCACTGGAAGGACATTTCGCCGGATGACGTGATCCGCGCGAAGCGCGAACTGGACCGGACCTTCCACATCTATCGCTACCTGTTCGACGATGACGTGTACGACGCGTATCACGCGTATATCCATGCGCTGTTCGAGATCCACACGGGCGCGGGCCAGGATGCGCGGATCCGTTCGCTGATCCAGGCGCCGAACGGCGACCGGACGCAGCACGGCACGTATGCATGGAACCCGGCGTGGAACGAGCGGTTTTCGAGCGCGAGCGTCGTGGATGCCGCCGACGTGCGCCGGCATTACACACGGCTGATGGAGCGGCTGCGGGTGTCGCTGGGCGCGGACCGGTGATGCCGGCGCGCTTGCGCGCGCCGATGCGCGGCGCGATCAGTTCCGGCCGGCGGCCGCGAGCCGCGCGGCGAGTCCCACGAACACCGAGCCAAGCAGGTATTGCGGCAGTTTCGACGGGCGCCGGCGTTCGCTGAACCGGCGGCTCAGCCGGCTTGCGGACAGGATCACCGCGCCGTTGACCACGAGGCCGATCGCGTTGAGCACCGTCGCGAGCACGAGGATCTGGATGGTGATCGACCCGGCTTCCGGCCGGACGAACTGCGGGAACAGCGCGAGCACGAACAGCGCCATCTTCGGATTGAGGAGATTGGTCGTCAGCCCCTGGCGAAAGATCGTCGCGGTCGAGCGGCGCCGGATCGACGCGTTCGGCGTGAGCGCGGTCGCATCCGACCGGAACGTTTTCCACGCGAGATAGAGCAGATAGGCCGCGCCGGCGAAACGCACGATGTCATAAGCGGTCGGCACGGCGACGAACAGCTGCGACAGGCCGAGCGCAGCGGCAAGTGCATGGCAGTAAGTGCCGGCCTGGATGCCGGCGAGCGTCGCGAACCCGGCGCGGCGGCCCTGGCTGACGCTGCGCGACGCGATCAGCAGCATGTCGGGGCCCGGCGTGGCGGTCAGCGCAAGACACGCGCCCGAGAACAGCGCGAGAGTGGAGACGTCGAGCATGCGATTTCTCCGCGCCGGTTCGGCGCAAAAGGGATCACAGTTTAGAAACCGGGCCCGGGCCGGTCAACCGTGATCGCGCGATGCGGTGCGGATCGCGGCGGCGTGCGAAGGTGCTGGCTGCAACGCCGGCTCATCGCTGCAGGCGGCGCAGCCCGATACGGCATGCGCTGCTGCACTTACGCACTTACACGCCAATATGCCTACGCACTTGCGCGCTCACGCGCGCGCGATCACGTCGATGCGCAGCGGCGCGCCGCCTGCCACGATCGCGAGCAGGTGGTCGACGTTCGGGTGAGCGCCCGGGCGGTTGCGCGCGTCGGCCGTGTGCTCGCCGAACACCGCGAGGCCGTGTTCGGCAGCCTTTGCGTCCAGCGTGCCGAAGGTCTGCTGCAGATAGTGGTAGACCGCGAGCGAACCCTGTTTGCCCGGCTTGTTCTCGATGCTCGCCACCACGTCGCCGTTGGCATTGACGAGGTCGATGCGCTCGATCCCGTCGATGGCCGGCAGTTGTGCGAGGTTGTCCTTGAATACGTTGCCCGGTTGAATCACTGAAACACTCCGTCTGGTCGGTAATTGGCGTGACGGGTCGTATCTTATCCGATCGGCCGTGGCGCGCCCGCCGCACGGGCGACGGAGCGGCGCCACGCGAAGCAGCGTTACCCAAGCAACCGATCCACGACCGTGCCGAGGTCCCGCAGGTGCACGGGTTTCGGCAGGAACGCGTCGAACACCTGCTGGTTTTCCTCGAGGGCTGCCGACTCGTACGCGCTGACGCCCAGGATCGCCGCCTGCCGCTCGCGGCCCGGCGGCAACGTGGCGCGGATCCGTTTCGCGACCTCGAACCCGCTCAGGTCCGGCAGTTCCAGATCGAGCAGCACGAGGTCGTAGCGGTGTCCGTTGAAGCGCGCGATGCCTTCGTTGCCCGTGCCGCACAGGTCGGCCGGAATCCCGAGCGCGGACAGCATCGAGCCGAGCGTCTCGCGCGCGTTGTCGTTGTCGTCGACGACGAGCGCGCGCCGCGCGCGCGGCGGCGCGGAACGCGGCAACGCGGGCGCGTCACCGGGCCGTTCGCCGCCGGCGGGCAGTTCGACCGGCAGCGTGACCGCGAATTCGCTGCCTTCGCCGACGACGCTGCGGACTTCGACGTGCCCACGCAGCGTCGTCACGATCTCCCGCACGACGGCGAGGCCCATGCCGATGCCGTCCACGTGCAGCCCCACCACATTGTTCGCGCGGTAGAACGGCTCGAAGACCTTCGACAGATTCGCTTTCGCGATGCCGACGCCGGTGTCGCGCACGACGATCGTCAGCTGATCGCCGGCGGGCGTGCCGGCGAGCGTCGCGGTAACGGCGATCGTGCCGCCGTTCGCGCCTCCATTCGTATACTTGACCGCGTTCTCGATCAGGTTCGACAGCACCTGCTGCAGCAGCTTGCGATCGGAGCACACCGCGAGCCCGGCCGGCTCGACCTGCTGCGTGATCTGGATACGCTTCGCGGCGATCCGCTCGCGAAATGGCTCCAGCACGTCGGCGACCAGCGCCGCGACGCCGACGACTTCCGATTCGGCGAGACGCTTCGTCGAGCGGAGCTTGATATAGTCGGTGAGCTCTTTCACCAGCGCTTCGAGCGACGACGCCGAGTTCTGCAGCCGCCTGATCGTCTTCAGGTTCGCATCGGACTGCGGCCGCGCGAGCAGGATCTCGATCGATCCGCAGATCGCCTGCAGCGGCGTGCGCAGCTCATGGCTCACCATGCCGAGAAACGCGTTCTTCGCCTCGATCATCTCGAACGCGCGATCCGACGCCTTCTTTTCGGCTTCGAGCGCCGCGTGCTGGCGCTCGAGCAGGTCGTCGCGCGTGCGCACCGTATAGAACAGCAGCAGGAACAGCGCACCGAGGATCACGCCGAGAATGCCGCCGAGAATCAGGATCGCGCGCTGCTTTTCCTTCAGCTGATGGAACGTGAAATCGCGCTGCGCCATTTCGATCGCGCGGAAATAGTTCGACAGGCCGTTCACCTTGGGCCAGAACGCGGCGACATCGGCGAGCACGCGCGCGGCATTGCCGGGCGTGTCGCGCAGCGGCGGCACGTCGCGCTTCAGGCGCGTCATGAATGCGCCGAGGGTCGCGATGTCGTCGCGCGCCTTCGGAATGCGCAGCCAGTACCTGGACACTTCGGACGGCCGCTGCAGGAAACCGAACGACACCGACAGGCTGTCGAGCTGCATCTGCAGGTGGTCGAAGTCGTCGTCCTGATGCGTCGCGTACAGGATCAGTTGCCGGTCGAAGCGGCTGTACGCGTTGCGGTATTGCGCAGCGGTCCAGAACACGCCTTCGCGCGGGCCTTCGAGCACGCCCTCGTTGACCGAGGTCGCGAGCAGGTCGTACAGCAGGAACGCCCACGCCGCGAATCCCAGGATCCACAGGGATCCGAGGACGATGATGATTTTTCTATTCTTCCATCGCTTGCCGTTCATTTCACCGTCAGACCGATGATCTGCCACGCGAACTTGGCCTCGCCGAGTGGCGTCTTCAGGTCGTCAGGGAACTGGTCGCGCGGATACATGATCCACAGCGGGCCGTAATTGTCGTTGCCGAGCACCTGGCCGTTCATCTTGCGCGCGAGGATCACGCCGTACTTGTCGGCGTCGGACACCGGAATCGTGAACGTGTATTCGTCGATGCAGCGGAATTCGATCTGCGTGCCCTGCGCGCCGACCACCTTCAGCACGTCGCTCAGGCGCGGGCCGCTGAAGGTCGCTTGCGGCGTCCAGCTCGTGGACGTGGTGATCGCGTGTTGCGGCAGCGCCATCAGCTCCTGCTCGGAAAACACGTACTGGGTCTTGCCGGGCTGGTTCGACTTCGCGATCCGGCCGTCGACGGTGAACGTAAACGATGCGGCCCAGCAGGCGGCGGCCGCACCCAGCAGGCTGGCGACCAGCAGGGTTTTCAGCCAGAACGTCGAAATTCGCATGTGTTTTCCTTGCGTGTTGTCGTGGGGCGGCGGTTCAGCCGGTGCTGCCGATGCTGTTGTTGAGCGGCTGCGCGACCTTCAGCTCGCGCGCCACTTCGGCGTACAGGATCGGCAAGCGAACCGGTTTTTCTTCGCAGCGCGCATTGTAGTGCGACACGACATGCGCGATTTCGTCCTCGCTCGCTTCGCCGGTCGAGATCTTGCCCGTCAGCAGGAAGATCGGCGCGTCGCCGTTTTCGCTGGACCGGATGCCGCGCACGAGATCCGCGGCCGTCTGGTCGCCGAGCATCCAGTCGAGGATGTAACCGTCGAAATCCTCGGTGGCGAGCGCGTTCCGGAACGAATCGCAGTCGAAAAACGGAATCGCGTTCACGCCCTTCTCGACGAAGTACTCGCAGATCGTTTCGGCGACGTCCGCCGAATCGTCGACCACGGCGATCCGTGCGACGTACGCGCTCTGCTGCGTGGAACGCAGCTCGATCAGGTCGACCGGATAGGTGCGGCCTTCCTGTGCGTACTGACGCTCGGTGACGATCCACTCGCCTTGCGACTGCACCGCGACGAAGTCCGAATCAGGCCGGCTGCTGGCCTTCGCCGCGATCGCGGCGCGGCAGCGCAAGCGCCGCGATTCGATCACGAGCGTCGCGTCGACCATCTCCGTGGCGGGCGCGCTCGCCTGTGCGCCGCGGTCGTCGAGCAGGATCGCGGGCGGCACGCCGAAGTGCGTCGCGATGTCCTGCAACTGCGACAGGTTCCACGGGATCAGCCCTTTCATCTTGCGCGTGACGACGGAAAAGCTGAGGCCGAGCACGTTCGCGATCGTCGTGTTGTGACTGCGTGGCGGGATGCCGTTCCGGGTCAGGAGGTCGCGCACCTTGGTGGCGGTGATGAGGTCGGCGCTGGCCTGCTCGATGTTGGGCATCTCGTTGGATCTCCGGTGATTTGCGCGTGGAAGCATAGCAAAAGTGACGCACCACGCAAGTTTTATTCAAGAGAATTGGCTTGACATGTCAATTTTCTCCGCTATTATTGCTCCCCGCGTCACTATTGTTTATCGCGTCATGTTTGGCGACCGCTGCTATCAGACAGTCGGCGCCTGCAAATGCGGCGCGGTGTGACAAAACGATTCAAAGCGGGAACCTGAGAGAGCCTTGGAACGCGTGTCGGCGCGGGCGGAGTTGCATCCGCCTGTTCGCCGCACGCGCGACCGGGTGCGAGTTCACTGGCAACATGGTTCGTATCTGCGACGATACGGGCTTTTCTTGTCGGCACAAAAAATCAGGTGTCCTACCAAATTGACGGCAACGCGCGACCGATGCGCGCTTGCACCGAACGCAGTGCTTCCGGCACCAGTCCGGCGTCCTCGATGGCCCGTTTTTACCCCAAGAATTTCGTTCAAGTTCAATAATCAGTCTCAACCCTATCTGACAAGTACTAAACCGGGGGTAGACGACTGATTTCCGACGGTCCGTTTGGCATGATCGTGGGATCCCTTTTCCCAAGAGTCGCCACCGTGAAGGGTGCCCCGGCCGGAAACCCGTGCGGTTTTCGCGTTCGGTGCGCCGTCGTCGTGCGTCATGCGTTACAGCCCGCTTCAATCCATCCGTCGCTATCAGAGCATTTCGATGTTCGGCGGCGGAATCGTCGTGACGGTCCTGATCCTGATCGCCTGCGGGCTCGGGATGTCGTCGATCGTCTACGGGCACCTCGAGGCCGAGCGGCGCAATTTCCTGAACGGCAAGGAGGAGACGCTCGACGAGCTCACGGTGAGCGAGACGTCGTTCCGCAACGGCGTGACCAATACGCAATTGATCTGGCGCGAGATTGGGCGGGCGCCGCACAGCGTCGTCGATCGCTTCTTCGACAACGACGAGCGGATCGTGATCAAACCGTATCCGTCGCTCGTCGTGGGCGTGCCGGGGCAGACCGGCAACCGCGCCGAGGTGGCGCGCTATCTCGAGTTGTCGGTGCTGCTGTCGCGCATCGCCGCGGCGAGTTCGATCAATCGCGGCCGCTTGCTCGAGGGCTACCACTACAGCACCCGCGCCGGCATGTTCGGCCTCGTGCCGACCCTCGACGACGGCTGGCCGGCGCTGGCGACGCCCGAGCGGCGGGCGCGCGTGCTGGATGCGCTGCGGATCGACTTTGGCGACGCGCCACCCCCTGGCCCCGGCGAGCGGCCCCGCGTGCGGTGGCTGCCGCCATACGACGGCCCCGTCACGGGGCAGTCCCGCATCCGGATTGCCGCGCAGGCCTACTCGGACGGCGAACCGTTCGCGGTCCTCGTGACCGAGTACGCGCCGGATTTCCTGCTGTCGTGGCTGTCCGAGCCGCGGTCGTCGGACGGGGTCTTCTTCATTACCACCGACGCCAACCGGCTCGTGACGATGGATCCGCGCGCCGCGACCGATCATGAGTTGAGCGGACGCCTGCTGGGGCTGGACGTGTCGCATGATCTGACGAAGCCCGATGACGCCGTGTTTCGCGACGGCTACGTGGTGTTTCGCGACAGGCTCGATTCGACCGGCTGGATCCTCGCGTATGCGATCTCGTGGAAGGACATCGCGGCGGGCGTCGCGTGGCGCACCGGCACGCTCGCCGCAGCGACGCTGCTGACGCTGGCGGTCATGTGGACGCTGCTGGTGCGGTTCTACCGGCACACGCTGGTGTCCGTCTATGCGCGCTCGCAGCGCGTGTTCGACAGCGAGGAACTGTGCCGCAGCGTGATCGAGACAGCGCCGATCGGGCTCGGGCTGATCTCGCGCCCCGACGGGCATTTCATGCTCGTCAGTCCGGCGCTCACTGAGATGATCGCGCGGCTCGGCAGCGACTACCGCTCGCTGTCCACGCAAGTCATCGCGAAATATCAGGCGCTGCTCGCGAGCGGCGCGTCCGATGGCACGCTGCGTGCCGACTTCGTGCTGGCCGGCGCTGGTGCCGGCGTTGGCGCCGGTGTTGGCAATGCGCCGCTGCGTTTCGAAGTGAGCGCGAGCGGCGCGCGCTACCAGGAAAACGACGTGCTGATCGTCGCAGTCGTCGACGTGACCGCCGAGCGGCAACTGGTGCAGAAGCTCGAAGAGGCCGTGCGCGCGGCGGATTCGGCGAATGCGGCGAAGTCGACGTTCCTGGCCGCGATGAGCCACGAGATCCGCACGCCGCTCAATGTCATTCTCGGCAATCTCGAACTGCTCGACCGCTCCGCGCTCGACGCGTCGCAGCGCACCCGGGTGCAGACGCTGCACACGTCCGCGACGAGCCTGCTCGCGCTCGTCAACGATCTGCTCGATTTCTCGAAGATCGAGGCCGACGCGATGTCGGTCGAGTCGACCGAATTCGACGTGGTCGCGGTGATCGCGCGCGAACTCGGCGCATTCGCGCCGATCGCGAAAGCGAAAGGGCTGCCGTTGTTTTGCGAAATCGGCACGAACGACACGCAGCGGATGCGCGGCGATTCGCGGCGGCTCGCGCAGGTATTCGGCAACCTGCTGAACAACGCGATCAAGTTCACGAGCACCGGACGCATCACCGCGCGGGTCTCGACCGTGCGGACCCGGCGTGGCGGCACCGATATCGTGATCGAGGTCGAGGATACGGGCATCGGCATTGCCGACGCGTCCCGGCACAAGCTGTTCCGGCCGTTTTCGCAAGTCGATGCGTCGATCACGCGCGAATATGGCGGCACGGGGCTCGGGCTCGCGCTGTGCGACCGGCTCGTGAAGGCGATGGGCGGATGGATCTCGGTCACGAGCACGCCGGGCGCCGGCAGCTGCTTCACCGTGCGCCTGCCGCTCGGCATGCAGGCCGCGCCGCTCGACCATCACAGCGCATTCGACCAGCGCGGGCTGCTGCTGATCGCCGCGCAGGCCGAATGGCGGAACTTCGCGCTGCCGCATTTGCGCGCATGGGGGTTCGACGTCGACGTGCACGAGCGCCCGACGCGCACGCCGGCCGGATGCTATGCGCAGGCATCCGTGATCGTGCTGTTCGGCGACTCCGACGCGTGGCCGCGCGAGGAGCTCGACAGCCTGGGCGGCCGCGCGCCGATCGTGTTCGCGACGCCGGACGGGCCGCTACTGCCTGACGTGTCGGGCCGGACGATTCGCGTATCCGCGTATTCGCTTGGCGGCTTGCGCACCGCGTTGACGCAGGCACTGACGGACCTCGCGGTCCTTGCAGCCCCCGCCGGCGGGCGGCTGCGGGCCGAACGGCCATCCCTGGCGGGCCGGCACCGCCCGCTGCGCGTGCTGCTGGCCGACGACGATACCGTCAACGGCTCGATTTTCCGCGAGCAGCTCGACGTGCTGGGTTGCACGGTCCGCGTCGCCGCGCTCGCGAAAAACGTGCTTGACGCGCTGGCTGCCGACGCATGGGACGTGCTGCTGCTGGGCGCCGACCTGCCGGACATGGACGCGTGCGCACTGGCCGAGGCAGTCCACGCTCTCGGGCTGACGTGCGACGTGGTGGTCGTGACCTCGCATCTCACGCCGGACGAGGCGCGTCGATACGCGGCGGCGGCGGTCGAAAAGGTACTGACCAAGCCGGTGACGCTCGCGCATTTGCGCGGCGTGCTGGCGCGCGTGGCGCGGCGGCGCGGCGCGCACGTAATGGAAGAGGGGGCAAGAGATCGGCACGTGGCGCACGCTGCTCATGGCGGCATCGCATGACGCGCAGCAGGCGCTCGCGGGTTGCGGGACGACATGTCCGATGAATGGAAGGCAGCGTGCCGGTGCGCTTCGCATGCGGCACGCATTTTTTAAGAGAGGAGGGCAGGGCCGTGCGCCATATGGTGAAAGTCTTTGCACTGCTGCTCGGTTTCGCGGCGCTTTCCGAGAAATCCAAAAAGGATTTTCTCCTGAAGATGAACGAATTCATGATGATGTCGCCCCTACAGAAGCGGCGCGCCATCACCGAGTGGAAGCAGGTGGCAGGCGGAGACGACGACGGGCCGGGCGACGACGCGATCCGGCAGTGATGCGGCGCGGCACGATCGATGCGACCTGCGCGGCGACGCGACAGCGCATCGGTGAGGGTCGCGATTCCGTGGGAACGGATCGATCGTGTCGTGCTGCCGCAAAGCCGTCACGACGCGAGGCAGGGGCATGAACGCGCGGCGGCGCATTCATGGGGGCGTGCCGTGCCCGAGGCTAGACAGGGTGGCAGGCGGCGCCGATTCCGGGTTCGCCCGGGCGTTCCCGCCGCTCCGCATGGTATCGCCAGCACCATTTATCTTAAAATCATGGCGCGCAGACTCATCCGATGCGCGGAACGCGGTGGCTTGTCGACGTGGTGTCACGCGATTCGCTTGAATTCCGGCGATTCCGGCAATCGGGCGCATGATCGAAGGCCTCGGGAAGAACAGATACCATGGATGAATTCTTTGTACGTGTGATGGTGGCAGACGATCATCCTGCATCGGCGCTCGGGATGTCGCAGGCGCTATCCGGCAGCAGTACCGTCAAGCTGGTCGGCACGGTGTCCAATTCGACCGACCTGGTGGCTGCGCTCGACGAGAGCCCGAGCGACGTTCTCGTGTTGGACTATGTGATGCCGGGCGGCAAGTATGGCGACGGGCTGTCGCTGCTGTCGTTCCTGCAGCGCCGCTACCCGGCGCTGCATCTGGTGACGATCACGATGATCGACAATCCGAACGTGCTGCATGCGATCCGGAGACAGGGTGTCGGTTGCATCCTGAGCAAGTCGGACGCGATTTCCCATCTCGTTGGTGCGGTGCACGCCGCTTACGTGGGCGCCAATTATCTGTCGCCATTCGTCAAGAAGCTGATCGACGATACGGAGGCGACTCAGGCGGCGCGGGTGCTGACCGCGCGCGAGATCGAGGTGGTCCGGCTGTATTGCGCCGGCTATACAGTCGGCGAGATTGCCACGCAGTTGCATCGCAGCAAGCAGACGATCAGCTCGCAAAAATCGAGCGCGATGAAGAAACTCGGCATCGTCCGCGATGTCGACCTGATCCGCTATGCCGACGAAGGCAGTTTCGCGGATGTGCCTGGGGAAAGCCAGCCGCCAGAAAAGCCAGCCGCCTGAACGCGATGCGTGACCGTCATCCGACGCGCGCCACCGGGCGCACCGCGACGCGGCCTCACTCCGGCATGAGCGGCAACGCCGCCGGCACGCGCGGCCGGTGATGCACCCGGCAGTCCGCAACCGATGCTTCGCTGCCTTCGGGTGACGACAACGACACCTATGCCAGCAAAACTGAAACGACTCGTCGCGCCGGGGGGCGCGGCGGGCAGCAAGCCATTCGAACCGGGCCGGATTCGGCGCTACCAGCAGACGCTGCTGTACGGCGGCGGCGCGGCGATCACGGCGTTCATCCTCGTGTGCGCGGCGCTCGTCGTGCGGCTTGAAGTGCAGGACTATTTCGCGCAGGCGCGTTCGACGTTCATTCAGCGCGAGGCGCAGTTTTACGCGAACCTGCAGGCGACGGATGCGATCCTGATGGCCTACGGGAACAGCACGGAGCAACTCTGGAACCGGCGCGTGCAGGCATCGCCCGAGGTGCTCCGCAAATTCTCGGACGGACACGGCAAGCTGATCGTGACCAATGCCGTCGGCACGGCGTCCTTCATTGCGTTGGGCGAGATCGCGGCGGATCGTCCCGCCGCGTCATATGCCCGGTATCTCGGCGTGGTGCTGGATCAAATCGATCTCAACGAGCGGAAACAGCCTCCGGCCGATGGCGAGCCGCGTGGCGGCTATCTGGTCGGGCTGGACGGCCGGTTTTTGGGCGTAGTGGGGCTGGGGCTGGCCACGCGTGCGCGTTCGCTTCAGGCTGACAACGGCCTGGAAGCGCTGATTGCCGAGTTGACGCCGAAAGGGGGCGCCACGACGCGGAAATCGAAGGACCAGAACCGCGAGTACTCGCTCGACCGTCACTTCGATCCGGTGGTCGGGCGAACCGTCCTGAGATTCGCGCGACGTCTGGACGACGCGGCCGGCCGGCCGTTCGGCTGGTTCGTGTTCAATGGCCCGTTCTATATAGACGACATCATGGCGCCGCGATCGAGCGACGAGGACACGGCGCTCGTCAATGCAAGCGGGCGCATCGTTTTCGGCCGGCAGCGCGACCCGGCGATGATCGAGCGTGCGTTAAGCCATGTGGGGCCCTCGTTCGGCGAACGCGTGGTCGCGCGCCGGAGCGGCGCGAATTTCATCATCAGCGACCGCGTGCCCGATTCCGGGCTGGTCATGATGACGACCTTCTCGTGGCGCAGCGTGGTGAAGGCTACGGCCACCCGCGTGGGCATCACCGTCGGGACCGCGCTGTTCGCGATCGCGCTGATGTGGTTCTCGATCGTCGTGTTCGACCGGCGTGCGCTGCGGCCGGCGAACCGGCGCGCGATCCGCCTGATCGAGAGCGAGGCGCTGAACCGGACACTGATCCGCACCGCTCCCGCAGGACTCCTGCTGCTGTCGGTGGCCGACGGCGAGACGGTCGTGAGCAATGACGCCGCGCTCGCCTATGACGATGCGGCCTCTGGCCCGCCGCTCGGCAAGCGGATCTGGCAGGCCTATAGCGAGCGTCAAGGCAGCAGCCAGCAACGCGTGGTCATGCAGCACGAACTGGCTGTCGACCGCCCGGACCAGGAGACGACCTATCTCGCGGCGAGCATCGTCCGAACCCGGTTCCGCGGCGTCGACGTGCTGCTCTGCACGTTGACCGACATCACCGCGCGCAAGGCGACGGAAGACAGGCTGCGTGACGCGCGCGCGGCGGCCGAGGATGCGAACAAGGCCAAGTCGACGTTCCTCGCGACGATGAGCCACGAGATCCGCACGCCGCTGAACGCGATCGTCGGCAACCTGGAATTGATGGAGCGCGCGCAGTTGCCGTCGCAGGAGCGGCGGCGCCTGAGGACGATCGTGTCGTCGTCGGACGCGCTGCTGCGCGTGATCAACGACGTGCTCGACCTGTCGAAGGCGGAATCGAACCAGATGACGCTGGAAAGCGTGCCGTTCGACGTGCGGCGCCTGCTGCAGGACGTCGCGGCGATTTTCCGGCCGCTCGCCGATGCGAAGGGGCTGACGCTCGCGTGTTGTATCGCGGCGGAACTGGCCGACGGATACATGGGCGACCCGACGCGGCTGCGCCAGCTCGTGTCGAACCTGGTCAGCAATGCGATCAAGTTCACGGAGCGTGGCGGCGTGACGATCGAAGCGCGGCCGGTGCGCAACGGTGCGGGTGCGCACGGCTTCGAATTGCGCGTCGTCGATACCGGCATCGGCATTCCCGCCGACAGCATGTCGTCGTTGTTCGACGTCTATATCCAGGCCGACGCATCGACCTATCGGCGCTTCGGTGGAACTGGCCTCGGGCTGCCGTTGTGCCGCCACATCGTCGCGCTGATGCACGGCGAGCTGGCCGTCGACAGCCGCGTCGGCGCAGGCACGACGTTCACGGCGGCGCTGCCGCTGGCGGAGGCGCCGCTCGAATGGCGGGAGGACGTGCACGACGAGGACGTGGCGGCCGACATCGAAGCCGATGCGGCTGCGGACGATGACGAGCCGCTGCGCGTGCTCGTCGCCGAGGACCACCCTGCAAGCCGCGCGCTGCTGCGCGACCAGCTCGATGCGCTGCGCTACGACGCGACGATCGTCGCGAATGGTGTCGAGGCGATGCGGGCATTTTTCGAGCACCCGTTCGATGTCGTGCTGACCGACCTCGGCATGCCCGAGCTCGACGGCTATGCGCTCGCGAATTTCCTGCGCGAGCAGGGGGCGCGCGTGCCAGTCATTGCGATGACCGCGCATGCGACCGAGGAAGATTACCGGCGTTGCGAGCAGGCCGGCGCGGCGGAAGTCGTGCTCAAGCCGCTGTCGATTACGGCGCTCGATGCCGTGCTGAGGCGGCATGCGGCGCGTGGTGTGGCGACCAAGGCGGCTTCGGTGAATCATCGCAACACGCCCGTTATGTCGGACGAAATCCGCGATACGTTGCGCGCCGCGACAGAGTGCTCACTGGTCGTGATCGGGGACGCGCTGTCACGTGGTGACACCGATTCGATCAAGATCGAGCTTCATTCGATGCGCGGCGGGTTTGCGTTGGCGAGTGACGCGGCGGCGCGCGATGCTTGCGCGGAGATGGAAAGGGCCGCGAGCGTCGGCGGGTTGGGCGCGTTGAACGATCGTTGGCCGGATTTCCAGCGCGCCATCGCGCGCGCGCTGGATCGGCTTCGACATTGATTTTTCCGGTTCCGGAGCTTGATGTCGTTCGGTGTTATGACTCACCGAACGACAGTGTTGTCCGGTTGTCTCCGGCACCGGATTCGCACTTGCCTGATATCGCGATCGCGTTTCGAAATCCTGAATCAGCCTGGCAGTTTAGTGGTAGGTGAAATTCACCTGCGCTCTGCTGTTCACGGTGCCCGCCTTCACCGCGGCGCCGGTGGCGACAT
Source organism: Burkholderia sp. Ac-20353 (assembly GCF_017104785.1). NCBI lineage: Bacteria > Pseudomonadati > Pseudomonadota > Betaproteobacteria > Burkholderiales > Burkholderiaceae > Burkholderia > Burkholderia sp. Ac-20353. Next base: position 36,839 of record NZ_JAAGPL010000028.1, read on the forward strand.
ATTCCGCAAACAGATTCAGCGACGCCTGCTCGTTTTCGAGGAGTGAACCTCGAACATTATTGGTGCCGTTTGCGCCGATCAATTCCCCATCGGACGTCGAACCGATATTGATCGCCACGCCGGTGGCCGTCCCAGTATTGGCAAAAGCAATTGGCCGGTTAGCATCCGGCGACCCGGTCATTTCGAAAATCACGAAACCCGCGCCTCCTGTTGCGCAATGCGTGAGACTCAGCGTGAAAGGTGTCCGGCCGGCGGTTTGGCCGGCGGACGAGAGCTGCGAGCTCCGCATCTCGGGCAAGGTCACCACTCGGCTCAGATTGCCCGTGTTCTGCGAGCAAGTCGACGTGCGAACGGTGAATGCTCCCGATAAGGTCTGGCGGAACGATTTTATGGATACGGCTTCACCCCCGATCTGAAGATAGTTTTCCCTATTCGGACCATATCCATGCCCACTGATAGGCGTGGACGAAGACCGCACAAGAGCCAATGAATAGGTTAGCGTAATTGTCATTTGAGAATTTGCGCTCATCGTATATCCGGTCGGAATGGTTTGACTAGCTCCATGGTAGAGTTTTCCATTAAATCTTAATGCGGACAGCACATTGATAGAGGAGTTGCCATTGCCAATTTCATAAAAATATATCGGTTCGGCTTTATTGTTTGTGTTGCTGCAATTGAGTGTGCGAGTAATTTGGTTGGATTCCCATAGTACATCCATAAACTCCTTGCCCTGCGGAATGGTTTGGCGTGTCGTTTGGTAGTCGGCCGTGTACAGTCCGGTGCTGGCATCCACGCACGACACACTCGCGTATGCTTGATTGGAAAAAACGAAACATAAAAATAACAGTTTCAACAATCTGGTCATTTTATTACCCGTCTGTTTATAGCGCTGCCGCACCATTACTTGTTTGCCATCGATGCGGTTGGTACGCACATCCCCGTTATCTGCTCGAACCCGGCGGACTTGCCTCGACCCTTTCGAACCGGCAGGTCGTAACGGATTCGGCAAGTCGACCGAGCGTCTTCACCCCACTTGACGGTGAGCTCGCCCTGCTCCTGGAGCCCACGGGCGAAGATCTTGCTCGCTTGCGCAACGACGCCCAGATCTTTCCCGGTCTCGTCGACGACCGCCGCACCGAAGGGCAACGGCGTGCCATCGGCGAGACGCGCCTGGATCACGGCCGAGCGCCCGGTGACCGTGCCGAATTTGAGCAGCGGAATCGCGCCTGCCCGCGGCGCGATCTGCTGACTGGTCTCCAGCAACTCGACGTCGGTCGACAGTCCCTTCGGATCGAGATCGATCCGATTCAGGCTGTAGGGCGTCAGGAAGGGCACGATCGCATAGCCGCGTCCGTCGACCCGCACACCCGATGCATTCGTGACGCGCGCGTCCGTGGCGCCCGGCGCCTCGACGATGCCGAAGGTGTCGGACACGGGCTGCGAGAGGGTCAGCCCTCCGGGGTGGGCCACGAGCGCGCCGCGAATGCCGATGGATCCTTGCTGATAATCGGTGCCCGCACCGGCGCTCGCGTTGACTTCCGCCCGTGAGCCGCGATACGTGACGCTCGCGCTGCCGTCGGCACTCGTGCTTCCCGAGCCACTCGAATGATTCGCGGTCAGGCTGTACGACAGGTTGTTGTCGACGCCCGTCGAACCGTAAAGCGATGACTGAACCTGCGTTTGGCCGTTCGTGTCGTGCGTCACGTTGCCGGACACGACCCATGAATTCGTCTTGCCGAGCGGAATCGTCACGCTTGCGTAGTAGAGCGTGCTCGCCTGGCCGCCAAAAGTGCGCTGGCGCGTCGCTTGAACGCTGTACGAGATATTCCGGAACGCGTTGTTATAGCCGACCGAATAACTGACATCGGAACCGGAGCGATTCCAGTAGTCGGACGCCGACGCCGTCACGTTCAATTGACCGCGCCGCTCGCCGAGATTCTGGTTGAGCGTCAGCGACGCACGATTTCGCTGGCGCCAGACGAGGTCGATCGTGCCTCGCTCACGCGCGGTTTCGCGCGCGAGCATCGCGTCGTTCAGTCCGAAGTAGCCGCTCGTCGAGTAGCGGTACGCTGCGAGCGCCAGATTGGTGCCTGTCTGCTCAAGCGATTTCGAATAGCTGATCCGCATGCTCGAGCCGGTGAAGCGCTTTGAGCCGGGGATGACGGTCGCCGCTTGAGTGACGTCGACGCCGACCGCGCCCAGCGCAGTATTGAGCGCCGCGCCCAGCATGACGGCGCCATATCCTTCGGCGATGGTGACGCCGCCGTAGCCCGTCACCATGTTCGTCAGGCCGCGCTGCCATGTCGCCTGCGTGAACAGCGGATTGCTGGAGCTCTGCTGGTTGCGCACGGTACCGGCCACAAAGCTGTAGCGATTGAGGCCGGGGCGCAACGACAACGGCACTGCCGCATAGGGGATCGAGAACGTGTGCACGGACCCGTCGGCTTCCGTGACCGACACCATCAGATCGCCGCCATATCCGGTCGGGTAAAGATCGTCGATCTCGAATGCACCGGGCGATACGGTGGTCTCGTGAATCAGCACGCCGTTCTGCCGGATCGACACCTTTGCATTGCTGTTCGCGACGCCGCGTACGACGGGCGCGTAGCCTCGCAGCGATTCCGGCAGCATCCGGTCGTCCGTGGAGAGGCGCACACCGCGAAACTGCGTCGAATCGAACAGTTCGCCCGTCGTGTGGGTTTCGCCGATCACGAGTTGCGACGACAGCGAAGGGATGTCCCGCGCGACATAAGTCGAGATGTTCTGGTAACGGCTGCCCTTTTTCGAATCCCACGTGTATGAGCCGTTATGACGAAAATGCCAGTTTCCCGCGTTGAAGCCCGCATTCAGGCCGACGTACGCATTCGTGTCTGCATTGCCGCCCTGAACTTTCGACGTGTACAGATTCGCGTTGTAACCCAGCATTCCGGCTGTGACGCCGGACGTCCACTGGTCCGGGCTGACATAGCCGCGCGCCGCGCGTTTCATCGACGCCTGCGGAATGCTCAGCGTCAGTCGCTGCTCGGAAAAATCGAAGCCCGCGCTTGCTTCCGGTACGAGCTGACCGATCCGGAAGCACGCTTTTTCCAGCGTGATCTGCTTGGTCAGTTCAGGCGCGAGCTTGCCGAGGTCCAGCCCGATCCGGCGCAACAGCGACTCGTCGAAGCAAGGTTGAGCGTCGCGGGTACCGGGTGCTGCGTTGAACGGGACGTCCAGACGCCCGATCCAGGCGTCGCCAACGTAGAGATCGACGTTATAGACGCCAGGGTTGACGATATTGCCGCGCTCGAAGCGCGACAGATCCACGCGGCTCGATTTGCCATTGTCGAGAAACCCGTTGTCAAACTCGACCTGCGCGAATTGCGCTTGTGCGACCTGCGTCGCGGTAGTGGCCTCCGCATGAACGATGCCTTGCCATGACGCGAGACTCGACAGTACAAACGCGCTCAGTGGCTTGAGGCGCGGTGTCGTACCCGAGGCATCTGATTGATTGTGAAAAACCATGCGGAGCTTTCTCAAATTGATATGGATACCGAAATGGTTGACAGTGCGAGTCGGCCGGATGGCAAGCTCGTGACACAAGCGGAAACGGATTCGACGTTCGGAAGCAGGCGACGGCGCGAGTCTCTATTTGCGCCGCGTGTCGCCCAATAATTCGGCGTGTCCTTCTGGAGCCGGTCCGCTCGGCCGGTTCGTCTGGCGGGGGTTAGTCCTTTACTGCGACGGGCTGTTCCTGGTCGTTGGTTCCGCCCCAGTCGTTGATGCTGGAGAACTTGACCTTTGCGTCGAGCGCGGGCGCCGAGTGCAGGCCTTCGATCTTGAATTTCTCGGTGTTTCCGGGTGGCACGAAACCGATTCGGGCTTCGTACTTCTTCCCGTTCGACTTGAGTTCGATATTGCCCAGATTCACGAAGTACGGCGTCGGATTGGTCGCCCTCAGTGAATAGTCGCCACCGTCGCGCACGATTTCCCAACGAACTTGTGCCGGCGCTTCCTCCGCTCGTCCAGGCAAGCCGTCGGGACGGAACATGAGCTTGATGCGCGTGCGGATGGAAAACTGAATCTTGTTTCGGTCATCACTTGCCGCTTTCGGCGGAATTTCGAGAACGTTCAGCCAGAACAAGGTTTCCTTGTCGGCGGGCAGCGGTTCGTTCGTATAGATGACGCGCAGCGATTGCCCCTTGCCAGGCTCCATCCGGAACATCGATGGCGTCAGCGTGAAGGGCACGTCGATCTTTTCGGGGGATGCGCTCGCATCACCATTGTCCAGCCATGCTTGAACCAGCACGGGCGTCGCGCCGTCATTGGTGAGTTTGACGGTGACTTCGCGCTCATTCGCCGGGAAGACCACGCGCGTGCCTGAAATGACGACGCTGGCATGCGCCTGGGCGGCGAAGATCGACAGGAATAGCGCGAGCATGCGAATGGTATTGAGCATCTTCATGGCTGATCGAATGGAGGCCTCTGGAAAGAACGGACGAAAAGAGCGTGCCGACTCGAAAGTGGCCGCGCCGCGAAGAAGGAGGGCCTCCGTACCGCTGGCCCTCCGGATTGCGTTACTGGTAGGTCAGCGAGTACTGGACACGTGAATTCACCGCGCCGGCCGTGACGGCGTCGCTTGCGTAGTACTCGGCGAAATAGTTCAGCGTCGCCTTGCCGTCAGTGCCGATATCGACGAGCTGCGAATTCTGGTTACCGGCGGAGCCGACCTTGATCTGCTGTTGCTGGTCGTTCAGCAAATTGATCTGGACGCCGGTAGCCGCGTCGGCGCCGGTGTCAGCGTTGAGTCGACCGCTCGCCAGATCGACGCTCGAACCCGGCTCGAAGTAGGCGCCGACCTTCATCGGCGAGCCATCACTCGTCGTGCAGTCGGTAAGCGACAGCGTGAAGGGGGTCCGGCCGCCGACTGCGCCGACGGACGACAGCGCCGTGCTGCGCAGGCTCGGCAGCGGTACGGTGACGTTACCCGAGCCGCCGTTGATCTTGCAGGTCGACGCGACGATGGAGCCGTTGATCGTGATCGTGCCGTCGGCCGCATGGGCAGTGGCAGCCACGGCAAACAAGGCCGCGGAAGCAAGAATGAGTCGTTTGATTTTCATCGATTGATCTCTGTCGGAATGATTTTTTAAAAACGATATTCCGCTTGAGGGCGGAGTCGGATTTGTGGGGGGCTGTTCCCACGAGAGATATTGTCGATGATTGCGGGGGATTTTTTTATAGGACGAGTACTAAAAGTAGATATTTTTATTGTTGAATTGTACGAATTTATATGGGAGGAATGTAAAATAATGAAAATTCGGCGAATATTTAAATCAATTTCTCATATGGCGTGCAGCGAGTCGGGATCCGGACGGTGAGCGGATCCCGATGGCCGCCATCGGCGCGGGCCGGCATTTGCCGTCGTCATGAGAAGCCGGACGGGGCAACGCACTGGAGCGTGCGTTCTGCTGCTGCTCAAACGGGTATTTCGAAGAGCTCGGTGGCCCGGTATCTGTCGCTGTTCGGTGTGCAGCCTCATCGCTCGAAGAGCTTCAAGCTTTCTACTGATCCGTACTTTGTCGAGAAGGTGCGCAATATTGTCGGGCTGTATCTGAGCCCGCCGACCAACGCCTTGGTGCTGTGTGTCGACGAAAAGAGCCAGTGCCAGGCGCTGGAGCGTACGCAGCCGGTGTTGCCGATGGGGCTGGGCTATCTCGAAGGTGTTACGCACGACTATATTCGGCATGGCACGACAACCTTGTTTGCTGCGCTCAATGCGGCAACGGGCGACGTCATCGCGCAATGCAAGTCGCGTCACCGACATCAGGAGTTCCTGGCGTTTCTGAATCACATTGACCAGGCGGTTCCGGATGATCTTGACGTGCATCTGATCGTCGATAACTACGCAACGCACAAGCACCCGAAGGTCAAGACATGGCTGGCGAAGCGTCCGCGCTATCACATGCACTTCACGCCGACGTATTCGAGATGGCTCAATCAGGTGGAGCGCTGGTTCGGCCTGATCACGCAGCAGGCTATCCGGCGTGGCTCGTTCAGAAATGTGCGCCAATTGATCGCCAGCATCGAGCGCTATGTCGAGCAGTACAACCAGCACAAACGTCCATTCGTCTGGACGGCAACCGCCGATTCCATCCTTCAGAAGGTGGCTCGGCTATGCAAAGTTATTTCTGAGACGGAACACTGGTCGACGATTGTTAGGTTCATTTGACATTCAACGGTTTAAAAAGGCGGGAAATATTTTTCGTACCTGTACGAATGTTATCGGCCTGATTTTTAAAACTCGTCCTATTCCTGATCTGGTTTGATTAATCGAAAATAGCGCCAGTGGAATTGATCTTCCACGCGGCGAATTCCGATTAATTCATCGTAATTCGATTTCCGAACCTCACTTTTAAATAGAGATCATTCGATGAAACTCAGCAAACTCGTTCTGGCACTGGGCATGACTGGCGTTCTGGTTGGCGTGGCACACGCAGCACCGAAGACGGACAACCAGGTTTCCAAGAAGATCACGCTCACCGCGCAGATCAACGACGGCATCTTCGTGTCGAAGCCGGACGGCTCGACCTGGTACAGCACGGAAGAACTGCAGGCCGAAGACTACACGCAGAAGAAGTTCAACGCGAACCTGCCGGTCCGCGTGTGGACGAAGAACGCCGACTTCAACATTTCGCTGGCGCAGCCGCTGAAGATGTCGAGCGGCAAGTACGAAATGCAGAACGTCAAGGTTTCGCTGTCGAGCCAGGCTGGCGACAAGGACGTCACGTTCGGCACGGCCCAGAAAATCACGCAAGTGACCTCGGGTAACGGCGGCTTCGACGAAATCCACGATCTGAAGATCGCCGTCGATGCACCGGCTCAGGTCGGCGAAGTGAGCACCAACGGCAGCTACAGCGGCGATCTGGTCATGCTGTTCGAGCCGGTCGCGGCGTCGGGCGGCGGCGACACCGAAGAAACCAAGTAACACACACCCTGCCTCCTGGCGAAGCCCCGCCCAGCTCGGGGCTTCGCCGTCTGTATCACGTCAGTCAAGAGATCTCACCTGTCGATCTAAATCCCAATCCATTTGAAAAGAAACCAGCGTGTTCGCCTATCAAGCCCCTTTCCAATTTAACAAGCTGTGGCTGGGTGCGTTCCTTTTTGTTTCGTCGCACTCATTCGCAGAGGTCAAGGTATCGTACGGGGTACCCGAAGGGTTCAGTGCGGCCGAAATGGACGACAGCGCGAACTACGTTGCCACTTTCAATGGAAAGACCCTTCCCGGGTTCATCAGTTATTCGTCATCGGACGCGTCGCTCGAATTCGACGCGGCCAAATATGCGGCGAACGGCATTTCGCCGGAGGATGTCGATACCATCCGCGGCATCATCTCGAAGGTCGACTACAAGCGCTGCAGCAAGGGCTGCGACGTGGAAGTCGACGGCTATTACGTTACCGTCGACAAGCTGAAGCGCTCGATCTCGATTCGCGACTCGCGCGACGATTACATCGCGCCGCCGACCGGCTTCGGCCTCGTCAACAACCAGTCCGTGGACTTCCGTGCGTCGTCGGACGGCTATCGCGCCGCCAACGTGAACGGCAACACGTGGATCGGCCTGCCGTCGCGCAGCTTCGGCTACCTGAGCTGGTATGCGAACCGCACCGAATCGCGCGGCACGAGCAGCAGCTCGCACGGGCTGTCGTCGTACTACCTGCAAAAGAACTTCACCGGCACCTATGTGCGGGCCGGCAAGCAGAACAGCATCGACTATGCGTCGGGCTCGGTCAGCACGCTGCTGTCGCCGAGTTTCGACCAGTTCGTGACGTTCGGCAGCCAGAACAACCTGCAGGTCGATCGCAATGCGGGCTCGCTGGTGCTGTACGCCACCGCGGAAGGCAACTACGAGTTCTACCGCAACGGTCGCCTGATCCTGAAGCGGCCGGCGATCCTCGGTCGCAACGAAATCAGTTTCGCGGATCTGCCGGGCGGCTACTACTCGGTGCAGGTGCGCCTGGTCGATCGCAACGGCAATGTGGTCACGCAGGAAATCCGCGAAGTCAACAACGTCAACTTCGGCGCGGGCGGCGGCAACGCATGGCACTTCACCGTCGGCAAGGAGATGAGCGAGCAGGGCGGCTTCCTGATGGAGGCCGCGGTGAGCCGAAACTTCCGCCAGTTCTACCTGAACGCGTCGACGCTCGTCGGGCGCGGCGGGGACTGGGCGGCCGAAGTCAACGTGACGCGCCCCATGAAGCTCGGCGATGTGGACATCACGCCGACGCTCGGCGTGCTGGCGGGCGAGCGCAAGGCTGGCGGCTACGTCAGCATTTCGGCGGCGAGCGAGGCGCTCGGCAGCCTTTCGGCGAGCCGCTACCTGAACAACGACGTGTCGCGGTTCTATCGCGGCACATCGAGCACGAGCTTGTCGTACAGCCGCAACCTGCGCAAGGCGACCGTCGGCTACAACTACCAGCGCTCGGGTTTCGGTGAAACGCACCAGGCCGAGGTGCGCTGGAACTATCGTCCGAACGGCCTGTGGGCGACGTTCGCGCTGGGGGTCCAGAAAGGCAGCTTCAATCAGACCAGCGGCGACTATGGCGTGTATTTCAACATGACCATGCAGCTCGAAAAGACCCAGGCGAGTTTCAGTGCCGCGCGCTCGGGTGGGCAGACGCAACTGAGCGGCGATTACCGCAAGGATTTCCAGGACAGCTTCGGCACCACGACGCTCGGCATCACCGGCAACCGCATCAATACGGACTACGGCGTGAACGTCTACGGTAGCCGCTCCGGCACGCGTGGCGACACGTCGTTGAACCTCGGCTACAACGGCAACGCGAGCAACGTGGACTTCAACTATCGCGGGATGTTCGCGGCCAGCAAGGACGGCATGGCGTTCGGCCGCTACAGCAGCAGCGGCGCCGCGATGCTGTTGACCACGCCGAAGATCGAAGGCATGAAGTACGGCTTCAACGTCGAAGGCAACCCGGTGGGCGGCAACAGCACCTATGCGGTGCCGGTCAACGCGTACAACGACGTGACGTTCGCGCGCGTGCTGAGCAACAGCGACAAGCTGGACATGAACATCGAGGTGCCGGCGAACATCGTTCGCGCGCACCCCGGACAGGTGTATGCGGCCAAGGCCAAGGTCGACATCAATATGATCTACAGCGGTTTCTTCAAGGATGCCGAAGGAAAGCCGATCAGCGGGACGGTCGTCGAAACCGGCGAAACGGTCCACCGCAACGGCCTGTTCTCGATCGTCAGCAAGAAGATGCTGTCGACGGTCACGGTCACGGTCGACGGGAGCGGGCACCGGTACACGTGCAGCCTGAAGGATGCCAGCGGCAACGACTTCCGCTGCGCGCCGCAAAACCTCGAATGAATCTACGGAGAAACGACATGAACTTCAAACTGCGAATCGCACTACCGGTCCTGATGGCGCTGCTGGGCGCAACGGCTCAGCCGGTCCAGGCCGAGGGCGAACTCATGGTGATGCCGGCCTCCACCCGCGTGTACAGCACCCATGAGCAGAAAGTGACGGTGAAGAACATGGGCGATGCGCCGCTTTACCTGAACATCGGGCTGCAGAAGGTGATGAATCCGGGCATGACGCCCGAGAAGAAAGTCGATATCGGCCAGCTCGACAATCCCGGCCTGATCGCGAGCCCGGACAAGTTGACGCTGGGGCCGAGCCAGACCCGGCAGATCGTGCTGAAGTCGCTGATGGAGCCGGGCCAGGAAGAGCTGTACCGGTTGTACATCGTGCCCGTCAAGTCGCTGAAGGTGGACGACGCGCCGCAAGACAAGATCACCGCGCCGATGTCGGTGGCGATCGGCTACGGCGTGCTGGTGCGGCACCTGCCGCCGCCGGGCAAGCTGCGCGCCGGCTGGGCGCATCGCTGCGAGAACGGCGGGATCACGCTGGAAAGCACCGGCAACGTGCGCGCGGTGCTGTCGGAGGTGATGTATGACGGCGCGAAGCAGCCGCAAACCATTGCCGTGTTCCCCGGCGCGCCGCAGCATTTCGCGACGAAGCGGATGACGCTGAACGTGAATGACCAGAAGAAAACGCTGGAGTGCTCGCAATGACACTCGGGCTTCGCGTTGCGCTCGGCCTGCTGACGGCCGTGTGCTGCACGAGCAGTCTGGCGGCAGGCGTCCTGAAGCTGTCGCGCACCGAAATGACACTCGCGCCGGACAAGCCGCCGGGCGAGCTGTGGGTCGAGAACAAGGGTGACACGCCGTTGTATCTCGATGTGACGCAGCAGCTCGTCGCGAATCCGGGGCAGATGCCCGAGCAACTCGTCCCCGTTACCGAGGTGCCGCACCCCGGTCTGCTGGTGATGCCGCGCCGCATGACGGTGTCGCCGGGGCAGAAAACCCGGATGACGTTGAAGGTGCTGGAGACCCCGCAGCAGGCACAGGTCTGGCGAGTGACATTCCGGCCCAAGGAGCGAATCGCAGTCGAGGCCAGCGATGCGGAGGGCAGGCCCGCACCGTTGTTCATCAGCGTGGGTTATGGGGTCGTGATTTATCAGCGGGCGGGGCGAATGGAACAATGAACAGCAATTTGACATTTAATAGCACTTTCGCCGGAGACGTGGAAGAAGTTAAGGGCGGCGTCTATATCAGTCGCGACGGCGTCAACGGGTCCTGCAAAGTGATCGACCCGATCGTTCCGCCTACACCGGAAATTGCGATCAACGTCACCGCACCCGACTGGAATCTCGGGGAATTGCCGGCGCGAAACGGAGAGAAAGTGTTCTCCAACAGTGCGGACCAGCTTTGTTTCAGCTATTCAGGCGCGGCCGTGAGCGGCAAGAACTTCATCATCAATGCCAGCAACGTCAATGGCCAGGTCAATAACCGTTACCGGCTCCGGAGCGTCGACGATCCCACGCAGGAGGTGCCCTATGACATCAAGCTCGACAGCGGAGCCCGTCTGTTGAATCTGCCGAATATCGGCAACGTCGATCTCACACTCGACAGCTCGGGCAAAACCTGCTTCGTTCCGACGTTCCGGACGACGGTCAACAAGATGTTGAAGCCAGGTAATTACAGCGACGTATTGACCTTCAAGGTCATCACGAGATCCTAGGAGTCTTCATGAAGAAGCATCGCATCGCTTGCCTGCTGGTCGCCATGCTGTCGCTTCCGGCTATCGCGCCGGCCGAGGTTAACCTAACCGGCAAGGTGACGAGCAAGGTGACGGCCACGGTCGTCAAGATGTTCCAGTTCGACGTGACGGACGACAAGGGCGGATGGTTTGACCAGGGGCTGGAAATGCAGCAGCTCGGCGGTTGGGACACGCCCTATGAGGTGAAGGCGCGGCTGCGCGTGCTGTCGACCAGCCGCGACTTCCAGGTGCGCCTTGACGAGCCGCTGGTGATTCGGAATCAGTCGAATGCCGCGCAAGTGTTCCGGCAACCGGCCGTCAGCCTCGGCGCGGAGGACGGCGCGCCCAAGCCGCTGGTGGTCGGACAGAGCACGGGATTCCAGAATCCGGCGCCGGTAGTATCGACCGAAGATTCGGTCGGTTTTTACACGCTGTCGGTTGCCGCCTATCCGCCGGAAGGCGACTTCAAGAGCACGGTGGGGACGTATAGCGGCACGTTGTCGATGACGTTCGAGCCGGTGGTGAAGGCGCCGTGACGGTCTGTCTTTCAGGCCCACGGAGCGCATTGCAGTCGGGGCCAGCGATGTGTGGGGCAGGCCCGCTTCGTTGTTCGTCGGCATGGGTTACAGCGTCGTGATTGATCGGCTGGCGGGTCGAACAAGACCGTGACGTGGTAGAAAGGCTAGCGTATTCACGATAACTGCTTGGACCGCGAATGATGCATATGCAACTAAATTAATTAAGTTGCCTGATCGACAGTAATTGAAGGGCCGCGTGGGAATAGGAGCGCATGGTTCGGAGGGTAAAGACAATGGTCAGTTATGGTTTTAAAGGGAAGTGGAAAAAGAGAATCGAGAAGATCATTTTGATGTTGTCGTTGCTCATTTTTGCTGGCAAGGCATCTGCTTACGTTCTTCAACTCGGAAAAGTCGTCGACAACTACAGCGCATGTTCATGGGAAAGCAGGGGCGATGGCACTAGCCGCCTTCGCGTGACCGTCAATTATAGGGAGGGATTTGCCATGGGGGGGTATATATGGAAGTCCCGAGGTCTTTTGGTGTACACGTACAACGCAAAAGGGCAGGTGAACCCGAGTGGAGGTGCCGCCCAAGCCATGTGGTTGAACGATGTTTATTATGGAAGCCAGTATTCCGATGCGTCAGGTTATGTGATGTATCACGGAGTCGCTGTGGGTGAGGGTGGCACAATAAGGCCTCAATGGGGGATTGAGCAACCATTTACTGCCAGATTTGATATTATCATTCAAGATAGTAGTGTTAAAGATTGGCCTGCGGTATCCCTGCGGGCCGGAAATTTCACGAACGGCGACGACGTCGGGGAAATTACCGGCGGCGCTTATATCAGTCGTGACGGCGCCCACGGGTCGTGCAACGTGGTCGACCCGGTCGTCCCCCCCGCACCGGAAATTGCGATCAACGTCACCGCACCCGACTGGAATCTGGGGGAACTGCCGGCAGGAAACGGCGAGAAAGTGTTCTCCAACAGTGCGGACCAGCTTTGTTTCAGCTATTCAGGCGCGGGCGTGAGCGGCAAGAACTTCATCATCAATGCCAGCAACGCGAATGGTCAGCTCAACAACCGTTACCGGCTCCGGAACCTCGACGATCCCACGCAGGAGGTGCCCTATGACATCAAGCTGGACAGCGGAGCCCGTCTGCTGAATTTGCCGAACGTCGGCAATGCCGCGCTCACGCTCGACAGCTCGGGCAAGACCTGCTTCGTTCCGACGTTCCGGACGACGGTCGACAAGCGGTTGACGCCGGGCGATTACAGTGACGTATTGACCTTCACGGTCGTCACGAAATCCTAGGAGTGCACTTGACGTCCTCCACCGCCTAAAGGCGGTGGATTCCCACAGCTGGCGATGCACGTCCGCATCGGAGAATGTTCAACGCAGCGTTGATATCGCGATCATGCACGACACCACATTCACTGCAGGCCCATTCTCTTACTCGCAATCCCGCGATACCTTTCGGCCGCGTCGTGCTGTCTTTCGACCCGCACGACGAACAGGACTGGGTAGAACCGCTTTCGTCAACTTCCTCGAACGTGACCCCGTGCGCCATCGCTTTGTAGCAGAGCTTGTTTCGGAAGGACGACCAGGATACGTCGTAGACGCTTTTCGCCATCCTGGTCTTGGCAAGTTTCACGGCCGATACGTTGCCGACAGCGATGTAGTCAAAACGTCGCACCAGACAGAGCGCGAGCTTGTGCTGGAAATCGGCGCGGGCATTCGCCACCTTGGCATGCAGTTTCGCGATATGCCGCTTGTGTTTTCGCGCCCGCTGGGCTTTCGCCAGCTTCTCGGCCGCCAGTCGGCCGAATCGGTCATTGGGCAGCTTCTCGCCAGTCGAAAGTGTGGCGAAGTCTTTCAGGCCAAGATCGATACCGACACCGGAACGGATCGGACGAGCCTGAACACCGGGTATTTCGATCGCGATGTTCAGGAACCAGTTACCACGCACGTCCTGCGCAAAGTTGGTTCCGTCCTTGATCTTGCCCTCGGGGAGCGGCCGGCTGTTAAACACGCGAAAGGTATTGCCGGCAAAGCGAAACGCGTCGCCTTCGCGCTTCAAGTCCCTGCCTTTCAGCGGCACCCAACCAAGCGATCTTCTGCCGCGATAGCGCAGGTAAGGGCGTCGGTGCTGGCTGCGGGACTTCGCATATTGCTCACACGTTGCGTTGACTGTGCCAGAGTGGATGCCGAGTTCCTTGCTACTGCCGGTCGTCAGTACGTTCAGGTCGAATCCTGTCGGCCACTTCTTGCGCCACTTGAGCGCGTGCTTCTGCGTGTCATTGCAGAAGTTCCAGACGTAGTTCACCGCACGGCTCTGCTTGTTAAGCAGTCCGTTAAGCGATTTCACCCGGTAGCGATAGACAAGGATCATACCGGCCACTCTAACGTTGGAATGCCGTTTGTCAACGGCGCTCCTTTCCTTCCCGCCATCAATGGCGGGATTTCTCGGAGCAACTGATGAAGAAGCATCGCATCGCCTGCCTGCTGGTCGCCATGCTGTCGCTTCCAGCTATCGCGCCAGCCGGGGCCAACGTGACCTTAACTGGCAAGTCTGAGGACGGCGCGCCCAAGCCGCTCGTGGTCGGACAGAGCACGGGATTCCAGAATCCGGAGCCGGTCGGCGCCACGAGACGATTCGGTCGGGTATGACACGCTGTCGGTTCCGGCACGCGTCTGTCAGCCATCGACCGTGACGGCCGCACCCCGATGCCGATTCCTGTCAGTTAGAGTACGGAACAACGAATCCCGAGTCGTCGGTGCCGGGAGCCGATGTTTGCGTCACCCCCCACCAGAGACACGATGTCATGAAGCTATCCACCCTCTACCCGTCGGCCATCACGCTGTTGGCCGCGCTCTCCTGTTCCGCATCGGCCTTCGGCGCGATCGACCTGATACCGAAGGAACTCAAGGTCCACAACAAACCCGTTTCCGTTCGGATCATCAACAACGGCGATCGCGCGGAATACGTGTCCATCTCGCTCGCGCGTTTGCTCAATCCCGGCGTGCCGCTGGAGGAAGAGAAACTGGAACCGGTCGGCGACGCTGCGCAACCAACGCTGTACGCATTTCCGTTCCGGGTCAGCCTCGCGCCCGGGCAAAGCAAGTCCATCACGGTAAAACCGGTGCGTGCGGTCGAGACGGAAACCGTGTATCGGCTCGAGGTCAAACCGGTGGTCAAGGTCTTGGGCGAGAGCCGGAAGCAAGCGGCGGGCAACGTCGTGGTCAACCTCGCATTCAGCGGGCTTGTCCGTCAGTTGCCGGCAAGCGAACGCGACAGCATCTCGGTGACTTGCGACGCGCAGGGGGCCCGCGTGGCGGCCACCGGGAACGTGCGCTACACGGTGAAGGGCGCGAAGATCGACGGTCGTGAACTGGGTGACTTCAATGTCTACCCGGGCGTGCCGCTGCCGTTGCAGGGGGGTGTCGTGACCATTCCGGGTCAACCGACCTGTAACGGCAATCGCTGAAATCGCCGTTCATCTGACGCGGATGGTTCTCACGAACCATCCGCGTTGCATCGTGGAGGCACGCATGTCATCCGGGCCGACGATGCCTGCCTCCACGAACGTTCCTGCTTAGTCCTTCACGGTGCCGGCGTTGAAGCCCACGAGCGGCAGCCCGGCGGCGTTCCCGCTTGCTTTGTTACCGACCAACATGCGGAAGTTGACGCCCGCGAGCGCACCGTACTGCTGGTTATAGCCGTTCGTGAATGCGACCGGACTACTCGTCGACGACTTGTTGACGTAACCGAAGTTGCCGCCAACCAGGCCACCCAAGTGCGCTTGGCGTCCGCCGGAAACGGTGCCGGTCGAGGATGAGTCTTTGACCGTGCCGTCATTGCGGCCGATGAGGCCGCCGACTCGGCTCGAATCCCCACCCTTGGCCGAACCGGTGGCATGGGATGCATCGACGGTGCCGCGGAGGTGGCCGATCAGACCGCCGACCCAGCTGTCCACGCCGGCTTCCACATCGCCATATGCGTACGACCCGGAAATGCTGCCGCTGTCGTTCGCACCGATCAGGCCGCCTGCGTCGGAGAGATTGCCGGCCTTCACGTTGCCGCGCGCTTCCGACCCTACGACCTTCCCGACGCTACGGCCGATCAGGCCACCGACGTTGCTGGAGTGACCGGCCAACACGTAGCCGGTTGCGCTCGACTGCTTGACGACACCCGTGTTGAAGCCCACGAGGCCGCCGGCCGTGCTTTCGTTGCCGGCCGTCACCAAGCCTTCCGCCGTCGATGCGTCGATGACGCCTTCGTTGGCGCCGGCGAGGCCGCCGATCGTTGCCTTGCCCGCCACCGTCACGTCGCCGCGCGCCTTTGCGTTGACGACCTTGCCGGTGTTTTGCCCGACGAGGCCGCCTGCCACGCTGTTCGCCCCGGCCAGCACGGCGCCGGTCGCGGTTGCACGGTCGATCACGCCTTCGTTGACGGCGGCAAAACCTCCCGCCCGGCTCGACGGCCCCGCCTTGACGCTACCGCTCGCGTCCGACCGCGCGATGCGGCCGGTGTTCGAGCCGGCGAAGCCGCCAGCCGTGCCGGACGTTTCGGCGACGACGTTGCCGTACGCGTGGGAGTCGTCGATGTTCCCGCCGTTCGTGCCGACGAGGCCGCCCGCGATGCTCTGGTTGCCGGCAGTCACCGAGCCCGTCGCGCGCGAATGCGCGATGGTGCCCGCGTTCTCGCCGACCAGCCCGCCCGCGACGGCGTTCTGGCCGGCCGTCACGGTGACGGACGAGCTGGATTCGGTAATGACGCTGCTGCCGTCGCTCACCCCGACAAGGCCGCCCACCTTCGCGTTCCCGCTGGTCGCGACGACGCTGCCCGCGCTCGACGAACGCTCGATCGCGCCGCGGTTGAAGCCGACGAGGCCGCCGGCGACGCCGCCGCCCGTCACGACGCGAACCTCGGCGCGGCTGTCGCTGATCCGGGCTGTCGGAAGCTTCGGCCAGGTCGCCGTGATGTTATCGCCGACGAGGCCGCCGATTGTCAGCGTGTCGCGATCGCCTTCGACGCGCCCGCTCACGCTCGCGCGCTCGATCGAGCCGCTGAGGTTGCTGCCGACGAGACCGCCGATGAACGTGCGGCCCCTGGCGCTGACGGTCACGTCCTTGGCGGTTACGTTCCGGATCGCGCCGAAGTTGTAGCCGGCCAGGGTGCCGATCGACATCGGTGAGCCATACCGGTCAGCCGTTCCGGACGTCTGGATGTTTTGCAACACGAGATTGGCGATCTCGCCGTGGTTGACCGCGAAGAGCCCGACGACGTTCTGGCCGGGGTTGGTGAGGTTCAAGCGGCTGATCTTGTTGCCGAGGCCGTTGAACACGCCGAAGAACGATCGGTCGCTGCCGATGCTGCGGAAGCTGGCGTTATAGCCGTCGATCGCGTTGCCGAGCACGTAGCGGCCGTTCAGGTTCTGGTCGACGTTGCGCAGGTCGGCGAGCGTATGCAGCACCGTGTAGTCTTCGCCGTTCGAGCTGAACGATGCGTTGTTGCCCGACAGCGTCACCACGGCCTTGTCGTTCGTGAACGTAGCGCCGTTCTTCGCGTTCAGCTCGAGATGTGCGTTGCGGCCGGTGAGCTTCACCGCGTCGTTCACGCGGATCTGGTTCGCGGCATTGACGAGCAGGCGCGCGTTCGTGCCGGTGGCCGACAGCACCTGCTGCAGATCGACGTTGCCCTTCTTCGACGTGAGCGTGAGCGCGTTGTCGCTGTTCCACGCGACGGGGCCGCCGACCGTCAGGTCGCCCTGTGTGTTGGCGAGTTCGATGTTGGTCGTGCCGAGGTTGCGCGACAGCGTGTATGCATTGATCGACTGCGTGCCGTTCACGCCGGCGTTGGCCGCTTCGATGGTCCACTTGCCGGCGGTGTTGCCGGCACGCGTATCCACTACCGTGTCGTTCGCGACGTCCACGCGCTCGCCGCGCGTCGTGACCGAGCCGGCCGGCGCGCCGGCTTCGGCCGCGCTTGCATCGAGTTTGCCGGCGACCTTCACGGTGCCGCCGTCGAGCGTGATCTTGCCGCCGTGTGCGTTCAGGCCGCGTGCTTCGACCTTGCCGGTGTTGTTAACCACCGAATCGAGCAGGTTGCCCGCCGCGCGCGCGGTCATCAGCACTTCGCCGCCGTCGGCCTTCAGCAAGCCGCCGTTGATCGCTTGCGCGCCCACCGCGCCGCCGTCGACCTGCACGCTCAGCAGTCCGTTGCCGTCGAAGTTGACGGTGAATGCGTTGCCCGCGCCGAGTGCGACGCGGCCCATCTTCGCCTGAATCACGCCGTTGTTCGACACGCGTGCGCCGAGCAGCGCGACGCTGCCGCCGTCGGCGGCGGTGATCGTGCCGTCGTTGACGATCGACTGGGTCGAGTTGCCGGAGAAGCGATAGTTACCGGCGAGGAAGTTTTCGTCGGAAATGTTCTGGGTGGAAGCGACGAGCCCACCGACGTTGATCTGCGCGCCGGAGCCGAACATCACGCCGTTGGGGTTGACGAGGAACACGCGGCCGTTGGCGCTGATCTGTCCGTCGATCTGGCTGCCTTTGTTGCCGATCACGCGGTTGAGCGCGAGCGACTGGCTGGTGGGCTGATTGAACGCGACGCGCTCGCCGCCGGCGACGCTGAAGTCCTGCCAGTTGGTGATGAGCTTGTCGGAGTGCTGGTTGATGCTCATCGACTTGCCGTCGTTCGAGCGCGCGATGTCGGCCTTGCCGGACATGATCGTCTCGCCGGACGGCAGCGCGAAGGCGGGCAGGGCGGCGAAGCCGAGCAGCGAGACGGCGGCGGCGGCGAGCTGCCTGCGGCCGCTCGACTTGCCGCGCCGTCGCGCGGTTTCCCCAACTGCGGCCCAGCAGCGCTGCGTCTGGTTCCACACCAGTGCGTAGGTCTTGTTCATGATTCTGGTTGCCTCGTGGTTGAGTTGATTCACTTGCAAAAAGTGATTTGCATACCTTAAGAATGCATGCAGTAAGGGCGGCAGTGCCGGCCCGTGTCACGCGGACAGAAGGGACTGTCCGCGCAGGCCGATGGGAAAGGTCAAGGTCCCATCGGCCGGTGACGGAGCACGGAAGGCCGTTCACCCGAATGTGCGGTGATGGTTTCCGCGCCTGTGATCGCTCAGTGCTGGACCGACGCGAGTGTGGAACCGACGAGCGGCACCCGCGGATCGCGCGGGTCAGCGGTGTTGTCGACCAACTGGCCTTCGTTGATGCCTGCGAGCGCGCCGTAGGTCTGGCCGGCGTTACCCGTGAACATCACATAGCTGCTGGTCGACGATTGACCGACGTAGCCGTGGTTCACGCCGACGAGCCCGCCGAGTGTCGCGAGCCGGTCGCCGAACACCATCCCGCTCGACGCGGACATCTTGACGGTGCCCCAGTTCACGCCGACGAGGCCGCCTACATAACTGGCGTAGCCGCCGTAAGCGGAGCCCGTGGCCGTGGAGGCGGAGACGGTGCCGCTCACGGTGCCGACGAGGCCGCCGACCCGGCTGCGCGAGTCTGCCACGACGTTGCCCGACGCATCCGATTGCGTGACGTGCCCCTGGCTGGCGCCCACCAACCCCCCGGCATTCGCTTGGGAGCCGGCGCGCACGTTGCCTTGCGCGGAGGATTCGATGACGATCCCGGCGTTGTTGCCGACGAGGCCGCCGGCGTCTGCATGGTTCCCGGCCGATACGTCGCCGGATGCCTGCGAGCGCCGGATGCTCCCCATGTTGTCGCCGACGAGGCCGCCCGCATGGCCCACGGCGCCGGCAGTCACCTTGCCGGACGCGCGGGACCCGTTGATGCCGCCCCAGTTGGTGCCCGCGAGTCCGCCTGCCGCGCTGTTCCGGCCGACGCGCACGTCACCGGAAGCGGACGACGAGTCGATGACGCCCACGCCATTGGTGCCGACCAGACCGCCCGCCGAGCTTTCGTCGCCCGCGGTGACCGTGCCCTCGGCGGACGACCCGCCAATGCCGCCCCAGTTGGAGCCCGAGAGGCCGCCGACCGACGACTGGAAGCCAGCCTGCACGTTGCCGCGAGCAACGGATGCATCGATATTTCCCGACCGCCTGTTGCTGCCGACGAGACCGCCCGCGAAACTGTATGAACCGGCCCGCACGTTGCCCGTCGCGAGCGCGCGGTCGAGCTTGCCGTTGTTTTCCCCGACGAGGCCGCCGACCGTGCTCCTGTCGCCGCCCGTCACGTTGCTGCCTGCGCGAGACGCCGAGATCGTTCCGAAATTCCGGCCGACCAGACCGCCCGTCGTGCCGTATTCGCCCGTCACCACTTCGCCGTCGGCACGCGACGATTCGATCCTGCCGATGTTGTAGCCCGCGAGGCCGCCCGCCGTGCTCATATCGCCGGCCTTGACCATGCCGGCCGCGCTCGAGGCGGCGATGGCGCCGGCGTTGTAGCCGACCAGCCCGCCCGCCGCGCCGCCGTCGAACGACTCGACGGTCACATCCCGCGCCGCGACGTTCGACACGGTGCCGGCGTTGAAGCCGGTCAGCGCGCCGACCACGTCGTTCGCATGGGCGGCCGTCGCCTTGATGCGCTGCAGGGCGAGGTTGGAGATCCGTCCGGTGTTGGTCGCGAACAAGCCGACGTTCGACATCGTGTTGTAGATCGACAGCCGGCCGATCGTGTTGCCGAGGCCGTCAAATACGCCGTTGAACGACTTGCGGCCACCGATGCTGCGGAAGCGGGCGTCATTGCCGTCGATCGCGTTGCCGAGCACGTAGCGGCCGTTCAGGTTCTGGTCGACGTTGCGCAGGTCGGCGAGCGTATGCAGCACCTTGTAGTCTTCGCCGTTCGAGCGGAACGAAGCGTTGTCGCCCGACAGCGTCACCACGGCCTTGTCGGTCGTGAGTGTGTGGCCGTTCTTCGCGTTCAGCTCGAGGTGCGCGTTGCGGCCGGTGAGCTTCACCGCGTCGTTCACGCGGATCTGGTTCGCGGCGTTGACGAACAGGCGCGCGTTCGAGCCGGTGGCCGACAGCGTTTGCTGCAGGTCGACGTTGCCCTTCTTCGACGTGAGCGTGAGTGCGTTGTCGCTGTTCCACGCGACGGGGCCGCCGACGGTCAGGTCGCCCTGCGTGTTGGCAAGTTCGACATTGGTCGTGCCGAGGTTGCGCGACAGTGTGTCCGCGCTGATCGACCGGCCAGCGACGTTCACGCCGGCATTAGCCGCTTCGATGGTCCACGTGCCGGCGGTGTTGCCGGCACGCGTATCGACGACCGTGTCGTTCGCGACGTCCACGCGCTCGCCGCGCGTCGTGACCGAGCCGGCCGGTGCGCCGGCTTCGGCGGCGCTCGCGTCGAGCGTGCCGGCGACCTTCACGGTGCCGCCGTCGAGCGTGATCTTGCCGCTACGCGAGCTGAGGCCGCGCGCCTCGATCTTGCCGGTGTTGTTGACCACCGCATCGAGCAGATTGCCGGCCGCACGCGCGGTCATCAGCACCTCGCCGCCGTCGGCCTGCAGCAAGCCGCCGTTGTTCGCTTGCGCATCGACCGCGCCACCATCGACCTGCACGCTCAGCAGCCCGTTGCCGTCGAAGTTGACGTTGAATGCGTTGCCCGCGCCGAGCACGACGCGGCCCATCTTCGCCTGGATCACGCCGTGGTTCGACACACGCGCGCCGAGCAGCGCGACGCTGCCGCCGTCGGCGGCGGTAATCGTGCCGTCGTTGACGATCGATTGAGTGGAGTTACCGGAGAAGCGGTAGTTACCGGCGAGGAAGTTGTCGTCGGAAATGTTCTGGGTGGAAGCGACGAGCCCACCGACGTTGACCTGCGCGCCGGAGCCGAACATCACGCCGTTGGGGTTGACGAGGAACACGCGGCCGTTGGCGCTGATCTGTCCGTCGATCTGGCTCCCCTTGTTGCCGATCACGCGGTTGAGCGCGAGCGACTGGCTGGTAGGCTGGTTGAACGCGACGCGCTCGCCGCCGGCGACGCTGAAGTCCTGCCAGTTGGTGATGAGCTTGTCGGAGTGCTGGTCGATGTTCATCGACTTGCCGTCGGGCGCACGCGCGATGTCGGCCTTGCCGGACATGATCGTCTCGCCGCTGGGCAGCGCGAAGGCGGGCAGCGCGGCGAAGCCGAGCAGCGAGACGGCGGCGGCGAGCTGCCTGCGGCCGCTCGACTTGCCGCGCCGTCGCGCGGTTTCCCCAACTGCGGCCCAGCAGCGCTGGGTCGGGTTCCACACCAATGCATAGGTCTTGTTCATGATTCCGGTTTCCTCATGGTTGAGTTTCATCAACTTCGTGAAATGATTCGTATACCTTATCAAGAAACGCTGTCATCTCACGCTGCCCGGCCTTGGTGAGGCTCGATCCCGGGCAGTCCTGCCGGCCGCTCAGAAATACTGCGCGGCCTGCAACCAGACGCTCGGCGAACGCGTGACCGTCGACACGTTTTCCGCATTGCCCAACGGCAATGCCGCGGTCAGGCTGACTTGCCGGTTCGCGCCATACCAGCTCACGCCGAGCCCCGCCGCCGACAACTGCAGCGTATTGATGTCGCGCACCCACGGTTGCTTGTTGATCTGCATGCGGCCCGTATCGACGAACGTGCTGACCTGCCAGCCCGGCGCGGCGAGATAGCGCAGCTCCGTGCTTGCCTGCCAGCCCTGGTCGCCGCTGCCCGCGCCGAGCGCATACGCGCGCACGCCGTATGGGCCGCCGAGACTGAACTTCTCGGACGAATCGAGATTGCGCGACGCAAGCTGCGCGCTGAACTGCGTAAAGAGCTGAAAGCGGCTGCCCAGCGCCTGCAGGCGCATCGCGCTGAGATTCAGCTTGGTGAAGCTGCCGCGCGTATTCGCGTACTGGTTTGCTTTGAGCGGATCATTGCCGCGCAGGCGGCCGACGCCGAGCACGACGGAAAATCCGTTGCGACCGCCGCCCAGCCATTCGTCCTCGCTGTTGCCGCTGAGGATGAACGACCACAAGCCGACGTTCTTGTCACTGCGGATTTCGAACGCGTCGTAGTTGTCGTGGAGGTTCTTGTTTTCATAGAGGACCTGCGCGCTGAGGCTGCCGCGCCGGCCGCGCAGCAACGGCTGCGTGACGAACGCGCTCTGCACGGTCGCGCGGCCGTGATAGTCGAGCTCCTCGAATTCCTTGCCGAGCCGGTAGGTCATCTCCGAATAAGCGACGCCGATCCGTGTCGACATCGGGCCGACAGGCACCTGATAGGAAGCGCGGTAATAGTGCTGACTCGTATTGCTGGTCAGGCCGCGCAGCGTGAGTTGATCGCCGAGACGCAGCGGCGAATTGACGTTGATGCTGCCCGTCGCGCGATAGCGGCCGGTGAGCGGATCGCCGTAGTTGTCCAGTTCGACCGAACCCGTCGCCAGCGGGCCGCGCTCCGCGTCGATCAGCAGATCGGTGGTGCCGGGCTCGGCGCCCGCGCGCAGCGTGCCCTTCGCCGCGACGCCGGGCAGCTCGTCGAGCAGCGTCAGGCTCCGTTCGAGATCCGCGCCACGCACGACGTCGCCGGCGCGCAGCGCGCCGAGCGGCTGCCGCAGTACGCCGTCGATTACGCGCGAGCGGTTGTGCAGCTCGATCTGCCCATACCGGCCTTCGACGACGGCGATGCGCACGACGCCGTTTTCGATGTCCTGTTTCGGCAGGTAGGCACGCGCGAGCACGTAGCCGCGCTCGCGGTAATAGGCGGTGATCCGGCCGGCGGCTTGTTGCAGGTCGCCGAAACTCAGGTCGCGGCCGACCAGATCGGCGAGCAGCGCCTGCAGTTGCGTCGTGTCGAAAACCTGGTTGCCTTCGAGGTCGAATGCGTGAACCGCGACGCGCGGGCCGGCATCGTCGGCGGGGGCTGCGGCGGCGTCCTGTTTCGGGAGTTCGATCTCGGGCTGCGTGGCGGCAGGCAGCGCCGGGCGGATGGTCTCGATGTCGCGCATCGATTGTCCGGCACTCGGCAACTGCGCATGGGCAAGGCCGGGAAGCAACAGCGCGATGCCGATCAGACGTGCGCGGCGCGTCGCCGACCGCAGCGTGCGGGCAGGACGGTGTTTTGTGCGATACGGCGTGCGGCTGCCGGGTTCCGGAAAGCGCGCTTCCCGTGGCGAATCGGCTGCCTTGACCGATTCGCCACCGGCAGACGACGCTGTGATCAAGCGGACGGAGCGAATATCCCACCTCGAATTGTTTTGCCTCTGAACCGGCGGATCGTGTCCGAAACCGGTACCTTTGAATTCCGAGGGGATGTTACGAAATGCTTTCGTTATTCGATATCGAACGAGTACGAGTGGCGACGCGCGAAGTATCAGTCTTGTAGGATTTTCTCGATCGCACGCCGGAAAAGCTCATTTCCGGAGCCCGGAAACGATCATGCCGCCCCCGGCGCACGACGCGATGACCGGTTCCATCGGTTCAGCACCGCGAGCATCGGCCGTTCGACCCAGACATGACACGCGTAGCCCGACAGGCAGACCGCCGCGAACATCGCGAGCGTTGCCATGACGCCGCGCCCGGTGACGAGATTGGCATGCACGTTGACGATCTTGCCGGCGATGCCGATCACATACGGATGAATCAGATAGATCGAATAGCTGGCGGCACCGAGTGCCGCCGCGATGCGGTTCGTGACCGTCCAGCCGCGCAGGTCGAGCGCGATCAGCGCGACGACCAGCAGACACGCGGGAACGCCCCAACCAGCGACGCGCGCGACGCCGGCCGGTGTGCCGTGAAACACATGAAACAGCATGATCGCCGCGACGCCGGCGGCTGCGATCGCCACCCAGGCGGACGATGAAAGCCGGCGGCCGATGCCGGCCTCCAGCGCATGGCAAGCCAGCACACCGAGACCGAATTCGAGCACGAACGGCTGCCCCAGATGCGCGGCAACCGCGCCGAACGGCCCGCCCGCCGCCACGTACCCGCAAAACAGCGCGAGCAACAACGCGGCGAGCGTCGTCGCGTAGCGCGCGCGCACGAGTACGAGCGAAACCGCGATGACGACGTAGAACAGCATCTCGTATTCGAGCGTCCAGCCGTTGAGATTCAGCGGCCCCCAATGGCCGTTCTCCTTGATGTACGGAATGAACAGCAGCGACTTCACGAGGTACGCGAGATCGGCCGTGGTCGTGTTCAGCCACTGTGGACGCAGCACCGCGATCGCGTAGACGCCGAGCGTGGTCATCCAGTAGAGCGGCACGATTCGGATCAGGCGCTTCATGAAGAACGCACGGCCTTCGCGCGGCGCGACATAGGACATGATGAAGCCGCTGATCACGAAAAACACGTCGACGCCGCTCGAGCCGAAGGGCAGCACATTCATGTGATAGCCGACGACGGCCAGCGCCGCCAGCGCGCGGGCGCACTGGAGGTTATGAAAGACGGCGGGCGGCCGGGTGAGCAGGGTCATGTTGGATCTCGGTGAGGTTGAATTGACGGGTGGGAGGCCGAGCACGGTTGCGCGGTGGCCGTGGTAGTGGCGGTAGCGGTGCAGGTAACGGTGTCAGTGGCATGTGCGTCGAATGCCGGCTCGACCCGCCGTCCGTCGGCGCGTGCGCCAAACGCGCAAAACTGCACCGCGCACCACAGCGCCACGCTCGACAGATGGCGCGTATAGCTGCCGAGATCCGGCTCGAACAGCATCGACACCGCGATATGGCCGATGACGAGGCAGGCGAGCAGGTCGCGGGCGGGATCGGCGGGACGGGCGGGACGTGCGTCGCCGCGCGCCCGGCGCCACACGGCGGCCAGCGCGATCGCGACGAACAGCTGCATCGCGATTTCCTTCGGCCCCGGCGAGAACAGCACCGGCACGTTCAGGCGCAGCACGGCGTACAGGTAATTCGCGCAGAAGCCGACGAACGAATCCGGCGCGA
Organism: Burkholderia sp. Ac-20353; assembly: GCF_017104785.1. Lineage (NCBI taxonomy): Bacteria > Pseudomonadati > Pseudomonadota > Betaproteobacteria > Burkholderiales > Burkholderiaceae > Burkholderia > Burkholderia sp. Ac-20353. Next base: position 62,304 of record NZ_JAAGPL010000028.1, read on the forward strand.
CCGGGTTATGGAAACTGGTGCGCGCGCCGTAGGGCGAGCCGAAGTCGAGGTAGTCCGCCGCCATGTCGCGCGGATGCTGGAGCAGGTAATACACGTCGGACGGCAGCAGGAGCAGTGCGACGGGGGCCGCGATCGTCATCAGCACCTTGCCGCGCCACGACACGTGCCGGAACAGGAACGCGGCGAACGCGATCGCGAGGATCAGCACGAAATAGCTGCGCACGACCGCCGCGTAGCCGACATAGAGCGCAGCGGCGGCGACGAACAGCAGCGCCGCCGAGCGGCGTTGCGCGATGCGGGCCAGCACGATCGCCATCAGCACGACGAGCGTGTCCTTGCTCGCGACGAACAGGTTGAAGAACACGCACGGCGCGAGCAGCACGATGCTCGCCACCAGCGAGCCGACCCGACGGCCTTCGCCGATCATGCGCCAGATGAACAGCGCGCCGACCGCCGCGACGAACAGGTGGGTGCCGGTCGTGCCGAGCATCGCGTAGAACTGCGCGACCGCGTCGAACGACGTGCCTTCGTAGGTGTTCCCGCCGCCGATCTGGCTCTGGATCTTCTCCGCGTCGCGGAACACGAATTCGGGCAGAAACGCGCCCGCTTTCGCATAGACGGTCCAGTAGACGAGCACGGCGAGCCCTGCGATCGCGCGCACGAGCCCCCGGCTGAGCGCGGGTCCGCCGGTGATCAGGTCACGCATCGGACGTTGCCTCCCGGCTTGCACGCGTGGCGTGAGTTGTGTTGCCGCGCATCACGATCAGCATCAACCCCGCAACGATCCCGACGCTCGCCGCGAGATGCGCGAGCGCCGCGCCGGTCGCGCCCGCATCCGCAATCAGCCGCCACGCGACGGGTACATACAGCAGCGCGAGCGTCGCCATCGACAGCAGCACCGCGACCCCGGCGCGCAGCGCGATGGCGGCGGCCCACAGCACGTCCGCGACCGAGCGCAGCACGAACGACACGAGCAGCACCGCGAGCAACGCGACGTCGCTCGCGCCGGCCGGTTCGTGCGCGAGCCGGAACACGTCGCGATGTACGACGAGGATCGCCGCCGCCGCAAGCGTTGTCACGGCTGTACTCGCCGCCGCCGCGCGCATCAGTTGCCGGGGGAACGCGCCGCGCGCGTCGGCCAGCGTGCGGACGAAGCGCGGGCCGGCCGTGACGACGACGGTCGCGAACGCGACCGTCTGCACGGCATTCGCGATCGACCACGCAAAGACATAGCGGCCGAGCGCGTCGGCGCTCAGGTGGCCGCCGGCGATGAAGCGCTCCGCATACTGCAGCGTCGCGAGGATCACGCCAGCCACGTAGAACGGCAGGCCGTGACGCCACACCGCGAGCAAGCCGCGCAGGTTCGGTGCGCTTTCGTGCGACCGGACACGGCGCGCGTTCCGCGTGAGCACACGAACGCGGTGCCAGGCGGCCGCGACGACGAACGCATTGGTCGCGAACCACAGCGCGAACACGGCTTCGATCGAATGCAGCACGCCCGCGAGCAGGCCCGCGCACGCGACGCCCGCCCATGCGCCGGTGCGCACGAACAGCAGCAGCGAACCCGCGCGCGGACGATGCAGCGAGAACATCCACGAATTGGCTTCGAATGCCGCGTGCTCGGACAGCGCGACGAACAGCACGCACGCTATCAGCCGTGGCGACAGGCTGGAAGTGTCGAATGCATCGACCGTCGCGCCGGTCAGTGTGACGGCCGCGAGCATCGCGGCCAGCAGCAGATAGGACACCCCGTACACCGCGCCGAGCACGCGTGCGTCGCGAAGCGCCGGCAACGGGTCGGCCTCGCTGAGCCGCCGATTGAGTTCCGGACTGAAGCCGAGCCCGAGCGCCTTCGACGCGATGACGGAGGCCGCGACCGCGAGCCCGTACGCGCCGACCGCGTCGAAGCCGAGCGTGCGCGCGACGACGATCGCGAGTGCGAACTTCAGGCCGAGCGCGGCGAATCTGAGTATGAGTCGAGCAAGCATGCGAAGCTCCGGTCAGGCATGCGCGCACCGCGCGGCGCGCAGAGCGTCGATCACGCGTTCGCGGCCGGCGCGGATCCGCTTGAAGCCGGTCCGGGCGGCCCGCCAGAAAGACATGGCCGCATCGGGCGCGAGCACGATGCGCGCAACGTGTTCCGGATCGAAATCCGCACCGTTGACGACCCAGTCGCCGAGCCGCATGTCCGCATACGCGCCGAAGCCCTTGCGTTCGTAGCTGAGATGAAACGCGGGAACGCCGTGCAGCACCGATTCCAGCGCGCCGTGCAGGCGAACCGAGATCACCCGGTCCGGCCGGTCGCTTTCGAGCAGCGTCCTGAGCGGAACCAGTTCGTCGCGGATGCCGATGCTGCGGTAATACGCGACGTCGTCGTTGCCGCGGCCGGTGCTCTGCACCGCGAACGTGATCCGGCACGACGCGCGGATTCGCTCGACGAGCCGTGCGATCGACGCGTCGTAGCGCCTCTGCCGCGCGTAGCCCCAGGCCGGCGCGCGGCGCAGCACGAACGCGACGTGGCGGGCGGCGCCGTCCGTCTGCACGGCGCGGCGCAGGATCTCGTCGCCGCGGTGTCCGAAGTCGAGCACGGCGAGGTCCGGTGCGCGCCGCGTGTTGGCGTTGGCGGCGAGAAACGCGGACGAGCGATCGTCGCGTACGAAGACCGTATCGAACGACCCGAGCAGTTGGCAAAGGTGCGCGCCGACGGGCAGCGCGGGCTGCGCCGGGCCGATGCTTTGCGGCAGGTACACGACGGGCTTGCCGGATGCCCGCGCCGCGCGCATCTGCAGCAGATGGCCGGCTTCCAGCCTGAGCGCCTCGACGGGGGTGCGTGCACGCAGATACCCGCCGCCGACGCCGGCGATCAGGTCGGCGTCGTCGAGCAGGCGGCGCAGTTCTCCGAGCCGCCGGTTCGCGCGGACGGGCAGTGCTGCACCGGCCGCGCCGAGCCACCGGTCCGCGCCGCGCGCTGCGAGCACCGGGGCCGCGCGGACGTCGTCGTAGCCGGGAAACGACGCGGGATCGGCCGCGACGATCGACACGCGGGCCGCGTCGCCGAACGCTTCCTTCAACAGCGTGACCGACAGGTCGACCAGCAGGCCGTCTCCGGAATTGCACGCGCTGTACGCATGCAACAGTGCAACGTGAGTGGGTGCGGTCATGCAGCCTCCTTGCGAATGAGCGCACGGTAAAGCGTGAGCGTGCGCCGGACCATGGTCGTGGCGGAGTAGCGTTCGAGCGCGAGCGCGCAGTTCGCACGCATCGTGTTGCGCAGCGGTTCGTCTTTGGCGAGCGCGACGATGGCATGCGCGAAATCCGTGGTGTCGTCGTCGTTCGGCACCATCAGGCCGATCTCCTGTGCGCGGATCAGCTCGGCAACGCCTGCGACGTTCGACGCGACGATCGGCACGCGCGCGGCCATCGCCTCGAGGCACACGTAAGGAAAGCCTTCGTAGCGGCTCGGCAGCGCGAACAGGTCGAATGCGGAAAAGTAGCGGCTCGCGTGGCCGACGGCGCCGACGACATGCAGGTTCGGTGGCGCATGGTCGGCTTCGGGGCCGGCCGCCGCGGCGAAGTCGCCAGGGCCGATCACGACGAATCGCACGTCGCGGCCGCACCGCCAGTACACGCCGCGTGCGATCCGCACGAGGCGGTCCACACCCTTCTGGTGATCGAGGCGGCCGACGAAGCCGACGACGAGCGCATCGCCTGGCAGGCCGAGCGCCTGCCGCGCTTCGTCGCGCGGCATCAGCGCGGGCGGCGCCACGCCGTTGACGATCGTTTCGATACGCCACGCCGGAATGCCGAGGACGTTGTGCAGGTGCGTGGCCTCATCGCGTGAAACCGCGATGATCCGGCTCGTGCACAGGCGTCCGAGCAAGCGCTCGATCGTGCCGTACAAGCGCCGCTGAAGGGCGCTCAGCGACGGATTGAGCGTGTACACCGCATGCGGCGTATAGACATGCCGCCACGGGCCTCGGCACAGCCGCGCGAGCGCGCCGGCCTTCGAGCTGTGGCTGTGGACGACGTCGGGGCGGATGCGCAGCAGCAGCCGATACAGGTGCGCGACCGAGCGCGCGTCGTGCCAGCCGACCGCGCGCTGCATCGGCACCGCGTGCACCGACTTGCAGCGCGCGAGGATGCGCGCATCGAGTATCGATGCATCAAACCTTGGCCCCTGCGGCACGATGAGGTGCAGCTCGATGCCGTCGTGGTCGCTCAGACCTTCGATCAGGCCGGCGAGATGGACGGCCACGCCGCCGCCGGCGGCTTCGGCGACGAGCGCGACGCGCAG
>NZ_JAAGPL010000286.1:0-8518 GCF_017104785.1 Burkholderia sp. Ac-20353
GCGCATGCGGGCGGGCTCTCCGCGCGCTCGATCTCGCACCGGCTGTCCGCGTGGCGCGCGTTCTACCGCTGGCTCGCGCAGCGCATCGAGCTGCCCGCGAACCCGGTCGCCGCGGTGCGCGCGCCGAAGCGCCCGAAGACGCTGCCGAAGGCGCTGTCGGTCGACCACGCATCGGCGCTGATGGACGCGCCGCTGCCCGCGACGACCGAAGGCATCCGCGACCACGCGATCCTCGAGCTGTTCTACTCGTCCGGCCTGCGCCTCGCCGAACTGATCGGGCTCGACGCCAGCTACACGGAGGCCGATGGCTACCGCTCGGCTGGCTGGCTCGACCTCGCCGAAGCCGAGGTGACCGTGCGCGGCAAGGGCAACAAGGAACGCAAGGTGCCGGTCGGCCGCAAGGCGATCGACGCGCTGAACGCATGGCTCGCGGTGCGTGGCGAGTTCGTGAAGCACGACCCGCATCCGCTGTTCCTGTCGGTGCGCGGCAACCGGATGTCGCCGGGCGTCGTGCGCGAGCGCGTGAAGCGCGCGGCGCTCACCGCGGGCATTCCGGCGCACGTCCATCCGCACGTGCTGCGCCACTCGTTCGCGACGCACGTGCTGCAGTCGAGCGGCGACCTGCGCGCGGTGCAGGAGCTGCTCGGCCACGCGAGCGTCGCCGCGACGCAGGTGTACACGTCGCTCGACTTCCAGCACCTCGCGAAGATTTACGACAGCGCGCACCCGCGCGCGAAGAAGCGCGACTGACGCGCGCGTTTTCCGTTTTTACCCGCCGCGCCCGATGACCGGACGAAGTCCTCGCGGGACGCGGCCCATTTCGATCAAGCCATGCAAACCGTCACACTCAAACCGTCGAAGGACAAATCGCTGCTGCGCCGTCATCCGTGGATCTACGCGAACGCGATCGACCGCGTCGACGGCAAGCCCGCGTCCGGCGCGACCGTCATCGTGCGTGCGCACGACGGCCGCTTCCTCGCGCGCGGCGCATACAGCCCGCAATCGCAGATTCGCGTGCGCGTGTGGAGCTTCGACGAGAACGAGCCGATCGACCACGCTTTCTTCAAGCGGCGCGTGCAGCGCGCGGTCGCGCATCGCAACACGATGGTGTCGGGCACGGGCGCGGTGCGCCTGGTGTTCGGCGAGGCCGACGGCTTGCCGGGGCTGATCGTCGATTACTACATCGAGGACGTGCCCGGCTCCGACGCGCCGCGCGGCCAGCTCGTCTGCCAGTTCATGGCGGCCGGTGTCGAAGCGTGGAAGGACGCGATCGTCGCCGCGCTCACCGGCGCGACCGGCTGCCCGAACGTGTACGAGCGCTCGGACGTATCGATCCGCGACAAGGAAGGCCTCGAGCAGACGACCGGCGTGCTCGCCGGCGACGCGCCGCCCGCGACGCTGATCACGAACGAGAACGGCGTGCGCTACCACGTCGACGTGCCGAACGGCCACAAGACCGGCTTCTACATCGACCAGCGCGACAACCGCGCGCTGGTCACGCAGTACGCGAACGAGCGCGACGTACTGAACTGCTTCTGCTACACGGGCGGCTTCTCGCTCGCGGCGCTGAAAGGGGGCGCGAAACGCGTCGTGTCGATCGATTCGTCGGGCGATGCGCTCGCGCTCGCGCAGCAGAACGTCACCGCGAACGGCTTCGACCCCGCGCGCGCGACCTGGCTCGACGCCGATGCGTTCAAGACGCTGCGCCGCCTCGTCGACGAAGGCGAGCGTTTCGACCTGATCGTGCTCGATCCGCCGAAGTTCGCGCCGACCCGCGACAGCGTCGATCGCGCCGCGCGCGCGTACAAGGACATCAACCTGAGCGGCTTCAAGCTGCTGCGTCCGGGCGGCCTGCTGTTCACCTACTCGTGCTCGGGCGCGATCGACATGGACCTGTTCCAGAAGATCGTCGCGGGCGCGGCCGCCGACGCGAAGGTCGACGCGCGCATCCTGAAGCGGCTCGGCGCGGGCGTCGATCACCCGCTGCTCGCCGCGTTCCCGGAAGGCGAATATTTGAAGGGCCTGCTGTTGCAAATCGTCTGATCGCCCCGATCTTCGCGGGCAGCCGTCCGCCGGCTTCCTCTCGGTGCCCGCCGGATCAACACACTCGCCCGTCGTCCGGACGACGGGCGGGGGCTTGACAGCTATGTTTCAATGAATGGTTGTGCGCCCGGATAACCGGACGCGACGCACATTCTGGTTTTGACCCCGATTCACGAACTCACGAACCACAGGCGACCGACATGGCCACTCCCGTCACCATCCTCACCGGCTTCCTCGGCAGCGGCAAGACGACGCTGCTCAAGCGCATCCTGAACGAACAGCACGGCATGAAGATCGCCGTGATCGAGAACGAGTTCGGCGAAGAGAACATCGACAACGAGATCCTCGTGCAGGATACGAACGAGCAGATCATCCAGATGAGCAACGGCTGCATCTGCTGCACGATCCGCGGCGACCTCGCACGCGCGCTCGGCGATCTGGCCGCGAAGAAGCGCGACGGCAAGCTCGACTTCGACCGCATCGTGATCGAGACGACCGGCCTCGCGAACCCGGGCCCCGTCGCGCAGACGTTCTTCATCGACAGCGAGATCGCCGACGACTTCCTGCTCGACGCAGTCATCACGCTCGTCGACGCGAAGCATGCGGACGCGCAGCTCGACGAACACGAAGTCGTGCAGCGCCAGGTCGGCTTCGCCGATCGGCTGTTCATCACGAAGTCGGATCTCGTCGACGACCAGACCGTTGCCGATCTGAAGCATCGCCTCGTGCACATGAACCCGCGCGCGGCGATCAAGGTCGTGAACTTCGGCGACGCGGAGATCAAGGAAATCTTCGACCTGCGCGGCTTCAACCTGAACGCGAAGCTCGAGATCGATCCGGACTTCCTCGCCGAGGACGAGCACGCGCACCACGGCCATGACCACGATCACGACCACGCGCATTGCGACCACGATCACGGCCACTGCGATCACGACCACGATCACGCGCACGGCCATCACCACCACGCGCACCACGACGACAAGATCAAGTCGTTCGTATACCGCAACGATCGCCCGTTCGATCCGAACAAGCTCGAGGATTTCCTCGGCGGGATCCTGCAGATCTACGGCGAGCGGATGCTGCGCTACAAGGGCGTGCTGTTCATGAAGGGCGTCGACCGCAAGGTCGTGTTCCAGGGCGTGCACCAGATGATGGGCAGCGACCTCGCCGCGAAGTGGCTGCCGATCGAGAAGAAGACCAGCAAGATGGTGTTCATCGGCGTCGATCTGCCGCAGGACCTGATCACCGACGGCCTCGACGCCTGCCTCGCCTGACGTCGCGGCGCGCGACGCGTTCCGCCTTCGGTGCCTCGACGGCACCGAGGGCGGCGCAGCGCCGCCTCCGGCAAGGGTTTTGGCGTCATCGCTTTTTCGCGGTTTGCGCGTTATATTTTGAAGATATTGGCGCAGCCGACGGGGATCGACCCGATACGGCGCAGTCTTGCGATTCAGTTACAATACGTGCCCGCTGGAGTACGGGCAATTACAGGCCCGGTTCTTGCAGAACGAAAACCCGGGAATCGCAAACGTGCCGGATCGCGTGTCCACCACCCGACCGCGACCGATGCGACCTGCCGCGCAGCATTCCGGTTCGCCGCGCGCATGTCGACGCCAGGCCTATCCTGGTATTTGAGAACCGGTTTTCCAGAGGCTTTCGGCCCCGCAGCGGCAAATCGCAAATGATTGCAAGCGCAGTTGCGGGTAATCCCAAAGTGCAGGCAATATCACGTGATTTGCCGCACATTGAAGAAGCAAGCAGATGACGAAGAAACTCTTGACCGAAGCCGAAATCCTGAAGATGAGCGACAAGGATTACATGAATGAGGATCAGCTCGCCTTCTTCAAAGCTCGGCTCGAACAATTGCAGTCGGAAATTCTCCACAACGCCGGCCAGACGACCGAGAACCTGCGCGAGACCGTGATCGTCCCCGATCCGGCCGACCGCGCGACGATCGAGGAAGAGCACGCGCTCGAACTGCGCACGCGCGACCGCGAGCGCAAGCTCCTCAAGAAGGTTCAGCAGTCGCTCGCCCGGATCGAATCCGGCGATTACGGCTGGTGCGAGGAAACCGGCGAACCGATCGGCATTCCGCGCCTGCTTGCGCGGCCGACCGCCACGCTGTCGCTCGAGGCGCAAGAGCGCCGCGAACTGCGCCAGAAGCTGTTCGGCGACTGAGCAGCCGGCGTTCCGCCCAGACACGCTGCTTCACGAAAGCGCGCGGCCTCCCGCGCGCTTTTTGTTTTTTCGAAGGCCGCCTGCCGTTTTTCCGGCAGCACTCCCGGCCCCCTCTTGATATCCCGGCGCGCGCCCTAAAATGAATCCAATGCGTGCCGGGCCGCTCCCCGGCGCACCGCGATTCACGCGGCGGCGCAGCGCGCCGCCGCCTCTTCCCCGTTTTTCTCAAGGAACGCAGATGGAGCAATTTCACGGCACGACCATCGTTTCGGTCCGGCGCGGCGACAAGGTCGCGCTCGGCGGCGACGGCCAGGTGACGCTCGGCAACATCGTCATGAAGGGTGGCGCGCGGAAAGTGCGGCGGATCTACAACAACCAGGTGCTGGTCGGCTTCGCGGGCGGCACCGCCGATGCGTTCTCGCTGCTCGACCGCTTCGAGGCGAAGCTCGAGAAGCACCAGGGCAACCTGACCCGCGCGGCCGTCGAGCTCGCGAAGGACTGGCGCACCGACCGGATGCTGCGCCGCCTCGAGGCGATGCTGATCACGGCCGACGCGACCACGACGCTCGTCATCACCGGCAACGGCGACGTGCTCGATCCGGAAGGCGGGATCTGCGCGATCGGCTCCGGCGGCGCGTACGCGCAGGCCGCGGCCCGCGCGCTCGCCGAGAACACGGAACTGTCGCCGCGCGAGATCGTCGAGAAGTCGCTCGAGATCGCCGGCGACATGTGCATCTATACGAACCACAACCGCGTCATCGAAACGATCGAGTAAGGAACCAAACATGAGCACCATGACCCCTGCCGAGATCGTCTCGGAACTCGACAAGCACATCATCGGCCAGGACAACGCGAAGAAGGCCGTCGCCGTCGCGCTGCGCAACCGCTGGCGCCGCCAGCAGGTCGCCGATCCGCTGCGTCAGGAAATCACGCCGAAGAACATCCTGATGATCGGGCCGACGGGCGTCGGCAAGACCGAGATCGCGCGGCGTCTGGCCAAGCTCGCCGACGCACCGTTCATCAAGATCGAAGCGACCAAGTTCACCGAAGTCGGCTACGTCGGCCGCGACGTCGACAGCATCGTGCGCGACCTGATCGACATCTCGGTCAAGCAGACGCGCGAAGCCGAGATGCGCAAGGTGCGCAGCAAGGCGACCGACCAGGCCGAGGACCGCATCCTCGACATCCTGCTGCCGCAGCCGCGCGCGGTGGGCTTCGGCGCGAACGCCGAGCACGCGAACGACGACAACAACGCAACGCGTCAGACGTTCCGCAAGCGCCTGCGCGAAGGCCAGCTCGACGACAAGGAAGTCGAGCTCGACCTCGAGCAGCCGACGGCGGGCGTGGACATCATGGCGCCGCCCGGGATGGAAGAGATGACCGAACAGATCCGCTCGATGTTCTCGAACCTCGGCGGCGGCAAGAAGCAGCGCCGCAAGTTGAAGATCAAGGAAGCGCTGAAGCTGCTCACTGACGAGGAAGCGGCGCGGATGGTCAACGACGAGGAAATCAAGACGAAGGCCGTGCAGAACTGCGAGCAGAACGGCATCGTGTTCCTCGACGAGATCGACAAGATCACGTCGCGCAACAACGAAGGCGGCGGCGGCGAAGTGTCGCGCCAGGGCGTGCAGCGCGACCTGCTGCCGCTCGTCGAAGGCACGACGATCAACACGAAGTACGGGATGGTGAAGACCGATCACATCCTGTTCATCGCGAGCGGCGCATTTCAACTCTCGAAGCCGAGCGACCTGATTCCTGAGCTGCAGGGCCGCCTCCCGATCCGCGTCGAACTCGATTCGCTGTCGGTGAAGGATTTCGAGGCGATTCTCGTCGCAACCGACGCGAGCCTCGTCAAGCAGTATCAGGCGCTGCTCGCGACCGAGGACGTGCAGCTCGAGTTCGCCGAAGACGGCATCCGCCGCCTCGCGGAGATCGCGTATGCGGTCAACGAGAAGACCGAGAACATCGGTGCGCGGCGTCTCTATACGGTGATCGAGAAGCTGCTCGAGGAAGTGTCGTTCGCGGCCGGCAACCACGCCGGCGAGTGCGTGACGATCGACGCGAAGTACGTCGAGCGTGCGCTCGGCGAGGTGTCGCAGGACGAGGACCTGTCGCGCTACGTGCTGTAACGCGTACGCAGTCCGAACGGAACACGGGCGGCTCCGGCGGAGCCGCCCGTTTTTTCATGCGCGGGCGGGCGGCGCCTTGCCACCCTGTCTCGCCCCATCCCGCCCCGTCCCGCAGCGACGCGGCGCGCGCTTACTGCCGCACCGGCTTCTTCGCGAGCTTGCGCTGCAGCGTGCGGCGGTGCATGTTCAGCGCGCGCGCGGTCGCCGAGATGTTGTTGTTGTTTTCCGAGAGCACGCGCTGGATGTGCTCCCATTCGAGCCGGTCGACCGACAGCACGACCGGATTCTCGAGTGCTTCGTCCGCCTGCACCTCGGTCGCGTTGGTCTGCAGCGCGGCGAGGATCGATTCGACGTTCGCCGGTTTCGCGAGGTAATTGTCCGCGCCGTCCTTCACCGCCTGCACGGCGGTCGCGATGCTCGCATAGCCCGTCAGCACGAGGATCCGCGCGTCCGGCTGCAGGTCGCACAGCGGCGCGATCAGGCTCAGGCCCGAATCCTCGCCGAGATGCAGGTCGACGGTGATGAACTGGAACTTGCCGCCGGCGGCGAGCCTGAGCGCCGTCTCCTTGTCGTGCGCCTGCTGGACCGCATAGCCGCGGCGCTCGAGGCCGCGTGCGAGCGTCCCTGCAAACACCTCGTTGTCGTCGATCACCAGGAAGTTGTTGTCGCTCATGTGGTTTCTCCGTCTACGTGTTGGGTGTGGCGGCGGGCGACGCCGCATGGCGCGCGACCGGCAGGCGCAGCACGGCCCGCGTGCCGCGCCCGGAGGAAGCCCCTGCGGGACGACCCGCGGTGGCGCCATTCGTGCCGCTCGTGCCGCTTGTGCCATTCGTACCGTTCGCGCCGTTCTGGCGCCCGGCGGCATGGCTTGCCGAACGCGGCGTCGCGTCGGACAGCTCGATCACGCCGCCGAGCCGCGCTGCTGCGCTGAACGCAAGGTACAGCCCGACCCCGTGCCCGCCCTGCGTGCTGTCGACCGGCATCGCGCCGAGCGACTCGCGCAACGCGACCGGTATGCCCGGGCCATCGTCGCATACCTCGAATTCGATTTCGTCGTCCGCGCCGTCGTGCGCGACCTTCGCGGCGAGCGTCACGCGATGCGGGCTCGCGCGCGCGGCGTTGTCGAGCAGGATCGTCAGGATCTGGCCGGCCGCGACCGGATCGTCGAGCGCGACGCCCGCCGGCCGCGCGCCGAGCAGTTCGAACTGCACGTGCGGATGCCGCAGGCGCCAGTGCTCGACGAACGTGTCCAGCCAGTCGTCCACCGGCTGGCGGCTCGCCGGCGCGCTCGCGCGGCTGCGCAGTCGCGCGAGCGCCGACGTGCAGAGCGACATCTGCTCGTCCAGCACCTTCAGGTCGGCCTCGTAGCGCGCGAGCCCCGCGTCGGTGCGCGCGGCGTCGCGCAATTCCTCGGTCAGCATCGCGATCGTCGACAGCGGCGTGCCCATCTCGTGTGCGACCGTCGCCGCCTGCACGCCGAGCGCGACCGCCCGCTCGTCGCGCAACAGGTGCTGCTGCGCCTCGCCGAGCGCCGCGTCGCGCTGGCGCAACGCATTCGACATGCGCGCGACGAACCAGGCGATCAGCCCGACGCTGACCATGAAGTTCGCCCACATGCCGGTGCGGTAGTAGTCGAACAGGTTCGCCGGGTTGTCCATGTTGAGCGGCACCGAATCGAAGCCGAGCGACGCGTAGCACGCGACCGCGAACGCCGCGAGCCAGATCATCAGGTGCCACGGCAGCACCGCCGCCGCGATCGCGAGCGACGGCAGGTACAGCGACACGAACGGGTTGGTCGTGCCGCCCGACAGGAACAGCAGCGCCGACAGCGCGCCGAGGTCGACCCACAGCTGGCCGAGCAGCTCGAAATTGGTCTCGGGCCGCGCGCGCAGCACGCGCACCCAGGTCAGCGCGTTGAACACGATTTCGAGCGCGATGACCATCAGCATCGCCGGCAACGGCAGATGCACGCCGAAATAGGTCTGGACGACGCCGATCGTCACGAGCTGGCCAATGATCGCAAGATTGCGCAGCCAGAACAGGTGGCTCAGATTGACGCGGCCGGTAGTGGTGATTCGTTGCATCCGCGCAGTTTACCCGTTTAGCCGATGGTGCCCCAGATGGCGCCCCAAACAGAGGGCCAGACCGCATGCGCGTGGCGCCCTGCCGGG
>NZ_JAAGPL010000287.1:0-8464 GCF_017104785.1 Burkholderia sp. Ac-20353
GCAACGCGGGCCGGCGGCAGCCGCCCGCGGTTCAACCGGAGGGACTCCGATCATGCGTCACCTACGTCTTCACCTGAGCCACGCGCCGTCGGTCGGCGACGCGTCGCCGCCGGGCGCGCCACGCCGCGTGCGCGGCGGCGCGAGCTGGCTCGTGTCGCCGTCCGTTGCAGTGCTGCTGCTGTGGATGGCAATCCCGCTCGCGATGACGATCTGGTTCTCGTTCTCGCGCTACAACCTGCTGAACCCCGACCAGAAGGGTTTCGCCGGACTCGACAACTACCGGTTCCTCGCGACCGATCCGTCGTTCCTGCCCGCGATCTGGCACACGCTTGTGCTGATCGGCGCGGTGCTCGCGATCACCGTGGCCGGCGGCGTGCTGATGGCCGTGCTGTTCGACCGCAAGTTCTACGGGCAGGGCATCGCGCGCCTGTTCGCGATCGCGCCGTTCTTCGTGATGCCGACCGTGTCCGCGCTGATCTGGAAGAACATGATCCTGCATCCCGTGTACGGGCTCGTCGCGAACGCGATGCGCGCGCTCGGGATGACGCCGGTCGACTGGTTCGCCGACTATCCGCTGACCGCGGTGATCATCATCGTTGCATGGCAGTGGCTGCCGTTCGCATTCCTGATCCTGTTCACCGCGATCCAGTCGCTCGACCAGGAGCAGAAGGAAGCGGCGCGCATCGACGGTGCGGGCCCGTTCGCGATGTTCTTCTACATCACGCTGCCGCACCTGAAGCGCGCGATCGCGGTCGTCGTGATGATGGAGACGATCTTCCTGCTGTCGATCTTCGCGGAGATCTACACGACGACGGGCGGCGGCCCCGGCAACGCGACGACCAACCTGTCGTACCTGATCTATGCGCTCGGCCTGCAGCAGTTCGACGTCGGCCTCGCGTCCGCGGGCGGGATCCTCGCCGTCGTGGTCGCGAACGTCGTGTCGTTCTTCCTCGTGCGGATGCTCGCGCGCAACCTGAAAGGAGAGTACGAGAAATGAGCGACCTGACTCTCGATACGGGCCGTCGCGCGCCTGCCGTGTTCGGCCTCGTGCGGCGCGCGCTGCCCGGCGTGCTCGCGTGGCTGATCGCGCTGCTGCTGTTCTTCCCGATCTTCTGGATGGCGATCACCGCGTTCAAGACCGAGCAGCAGGCCTACGCATCGACGCTGTTCTTCATGCCGACGCTCGACAGCTTCCGCGAGGTGTTCGCGCGTAGCAATTACTTCGCGTTCGCGTGGAACTCGGTGCTGATCTCGGCCGGCGTGACGGTGATCTGCCTGCTGTTCGCGGTGCCGGCCGCGTATGCGATGGCGTTCTTCCCGAACGCGCGCACGCAGAAGGTGCTGCTGTGGATGCTGTCGACGAAGATGATGCCGTCGGTCGGCGTGCTCGTGCCGATCTACCTGCTGTGGAAGAACGCGGGGCTGCTCGACACGGTGTCCGGGCTCGTGATCGTCTACACGCTGATCAACCTGCCGATCGCGGTGTGGATGACGTTCACCTACTTCAACGAGATCCCTAAGGACATCCTCGAGGCCGGACGCATCGACGGTGCATCGACGTGGCAGGAGATCGTCTACCTGCTGATGCCGATGGCGCTGCCGGGGCTCGCGTCGACCGCGCTGCTGCTCGTGATCCTGTCGTGGAACGAGGCGTTCTGGAGCATCAACCTGTCGAGCTCGAATGCGGCGCCGCTGACCGTGTTCATCGCGTCGTACTCGAGTCCCGAGGGGCTCTTCTGGGCAAAGCTGTCCGCAGCTTCCCTGCTCGCCGTCGCGCCGATCCTGATCGTCGGCTGGCTGTCGCAGAAGCAGCTCGTGCGCGGGCTCACGTTCGGGGCGGTCAAATGAGCGCGGCCGGCGAAGGTGCTACCGGCGAACGCATGAATCGCCACGACGGCGTGCTGATCTGCGATTGCGACGGTGTGCTGATCGACAGCGAGGCGATCGCCGCTGACGTGCTGGTGCGCGAGCTCGAAGCGCGCTGGCCCGACGTCGATGCGCGGCCGGCGGTGATACCGCTGCTCGGGCTGCGGATCGAACGCGTGCTCGCCGGCGCGAGCGACGCACTCGGCCGCACGCTGAGCGACGCTGACGTCGGCGCGATCCGGCGCACGGTCGAAGTGGCCGCGGTGAATGCGCCGGCCGTCGACGGCATCGCGGCGGCGCTCGCCGCGCTCACGCTGACGATCGCATGCGCGAGCAACAGCTACCGCGCATACGTCGAGGCCGCGCTCGCGCGCACGGGCCTCGAGCGCTTCTTCGGCGGGCGGCTGTTCTGCGCGGACGCCGTCGCGCGCCCGAAGCCCGCGCCGGACGTCTATCTTGCGGCCGCGCACGCGCTCGGCGTCACGCCCGCGCAATGCCTCGTCGTCGAGGACAGCGTGACCGGCATCACCGCGGCGGCCGCGGCCGGCATGACCGTGCTCGGCTTCGTCGGCGCGGGGCATGCGTCGCCCGCGCAGGTCGACGCGTTGCGCGGGATCGGCGCGCGTCACGTATTCGACGACATGCACGAGCTGCCCGGCTATGTCGCGCGCTGGCAGGCGACAGGCGCGGTGCTGCCGCATTGAGCAACGTGCCGCCCGCGGGCGGCGCATTACGAATCGAACCTCGAACGGAGACAAATCATGGCAAGCGTGCTCCTGCGCAACATCGCGAAGCGCTACGAAGACAACGAAGTGCTGCACAACGTGAACCTCGACATCGGCGACGGTGAATTCGTCGTGTTCGTCGGCCCGAGCGGCTGCGGCAAATCCACGCTGATGCGGATGATCGCGGGGCTCGAGGACATCTCGAGCGGCGAGCTGCTGATCGACGGCGCGAAGGTCAACGACGTGCCGAGCGCGAAGCGCGGGATCGCGATGGTGTTCCAGTCGTATGCGCTGTATCCGCACATGACGCTGTACGACAACATGGCGTTCGGCCTGAAGCTCGCCGGCGCGAAGAAGCCGGAGATCGACCAGGCCGTGAAGCAGGCCGCGAAGATCCTGCACATCGACCACCTGCTCGACCGCAAGCCGAAGCAGCTGTCGGGCGGCCAGCGGCAGCGCGTCGCGATCGGCCGCGCGATCACGAGGAAGCCCAAGGTATTCCTGTTCGACGAACCGTTGTCGAACCTCGACGCGGCGCTGCGCGTGAAGATGCGGCTCGAGTTCGCGCGGCTGCACGACGAGCTGAAGACGACGATGATCTACGTGACGCACGACCAGGTCGAGGCGATGACGCTCGCGGACAAGATCGTCGTGCTGTCCGGCGGCAGCGTGCAGCAGGTCGGCACGCCGAACACGCTGTATCACGCGCCCGCGAACCTGTTCGTCGCGGGTTTCATCGGCTCGCCGAAGATGAACTTTCTGCGCGGCACGGTCGAGTCGCTTGATGCCGGCGGCGTGCTCGTGCGCTTCGACAGCGGCGATACGCAGCGCGTGTCGGTCGATGCGGCGGGCTTGCAGCGCGGTGCGCCGGTGACGGTCGGGATCCGGCCCGAGCATCTGAAGGTGGGGGTGGGGGCGGGCGCGGCGGGTGTTGCCGCGAAGACGATGGCCGTCGAATCGCTCGGCGATGCCGCGTACCTGTACGCGGAGTCGGCGGTCGCGCCGGACGGCCTGATCGCGCGGATTCCGCCGCTCGATACGTATCGCACCGGCGAGGCGCTGCGCGTCCAGGCCGACGCGGACCACTGTCACCTGTTCGACGAAGCAGGGCAAGCGTTGCGCCGGCTGAGCCCGCACGCGAAGGCCGCGTAACGATCCGAAGCGGCCCGAGGTGACCTGAACCGGCCCGAATCGCTCAGAGGTGCAGGTGCGCGGCGACGTGATCGACGAACGCGCGCAATTTCGGCGTCGGATGCCGGCCTGACGGCCACAGCACGTAGAACGCGATGCGGCTCGCGACGTGCTCGTCGAGCACCGTGCGCAGCGCGCCGCTGTCGAGCGCGTCGCGCACGAAGAACTCGGGCAGGCACGCGATGCCGCGCCCGCGCAGCGCGAAGCACAGGCGCGCTTCCGCGTTGTTGCTGACCATCGACACGGGGACGACCGGCGGCGTGTCCGTATGTGGCGCGCGCAGCGGCCAGATCTCGAGTTTGCCGCTGCTCGGGAAGCGGTAGTGCAGGCAGCGGTGCGCCGCGAGATCGGCCGGCGTGCGTGGCGTGCCGTTTCGCTCGAGGTAGTGGGGCGATGCGACGAGGTGCTGTCGAAAGTGGCCGAGCAGGCGCGACGACAGCCGCGAATCGGACGGCTGCCCCGTGCGCAGCACCGCGTCGAAACCTTCGTCGACGACGTCGACGAGCCGGTCGCTGAAGTCGAGATCGAGTTCGATCTCCGGATACGCGGCCATGAAATCGGCGAGCACCGGCAGCATCAGCGAGCTGAGCAACGGCATGCTGACCCGCAGCCGGCCGCGCGGTGCTTCAGCCGTCTGCGTCAGCTCCTGCTCGGCCGCGTCGATCTCCGCGAGCACGCGTCGGCAGCGCTCGAGAAAGCGCGTGCCTTCGGCTGTCAGCGTGATGCTGCGCGTGCTGCGATGAAAGAGGCGCACGTTCAGGCGCGCCTCGAGCCGCGCGATCCGCTTGCCGACCGCCGACGCCGACAGCCCGAGCGCGCGGCCGGCCGCGACGAAGCTGCGCGTTTCCGCGACCTGCACGAATACCACGAAGCCGCCCAGACTTTCCATGCGTGAATTCCGATTGCGGACAACCATGTCCGGATTGTCCGGAACTCTAGCCCAGTTTTTCTTCTTTCGCTGGCTGCCTACGATGGGCGCTCATTCAACTTTCGAGGTCACGCCATGTCATCCCTGCCTGCCATCGTGCACGAACAGGAACACGAATACGAACCGGAAATCGCGCTGCGCGCGCGGCTTGACGCGGCGCTCGAGCGTGCGCTCGCCGATCAGCGCGTGGTCGGCACGGTCTTGCTGGTCGCCCGTCACGGCGAACTGCAGTATGCGCGCGCCGCCGGGCTCGCCGATCGGGAAGCGGGCACGCCGATGCGCGAGGACGCACTGTTCCGGCTCGCATCGGTGTCGAAGCCGATCGTGACGGCTGCGGCGATGCGGCTCGTCGCGGCGGGCCGCGTCGGACTCGACGAGCCGGTCACGCGCTGGCTGCCCGAGTTCCGGCCGCCGCTTCCCGACGGCGGCCCCGCGCACATCACGTTGCGCCAACTGCTGTCGCACACGGCCGGCCTCGGCTACCGCTTCTTCGAAGCCGACGCCGACGGCCCGTATGCGCGCGCCGGCGTGTCCGACGGGATGGATCGCGCGGGCATCACGCTCGCCGAAAACCTGCGACGCATCGCCAGCGTGCCGCTGAAGTACGCACCGGGGACGTCGTGGGCGTATTCGCTGGCGACAGACGTGGTCGGCGCGCTGATCGAGGCGGTTGAAGGGCGTCCGCTCGACGACGCGATCGCGGCGCTCGTCATGACGCCGCTCGGCATGACCGATACCGGGTTCGTCGCGCGCGACGCCGCGCGGCTCGCGACGCCTTACGTGAGTACGGACGGCGCGCCGCGCAGGATGGAAGCGTTCGACATCGTGCCGGTGTACGAGGGTACGGTCGGCATTCGCTACGAGCCGGCCCGCGTGTTCGATGCGGATGCGTTTGCGTCGGGCGGCGCGGGCATGGTCGGCACCGCGCGCGACTGCCTCGCGCTGCTCGACGCGCTGCGCACGGGCCGCGCGGGCTGGCTGGAGGCCGCGTGGACCGACGCGATGGGGCAGGTGCAGCCGGGTGCGCACGACTTGCCGGCCGCACCGGGCTTCGGTTTCGGTCTCGGGTTTTCGGTGCTGCGCGATCCGGTGGCCGCGCAGTCGCCGGAGCCGGCCGGCACGTGGCGCTGGGGCGGTGCGTACGGGCATGCGTGGTTCATCGACCGGGCGGCCGGGCTGACGGTCGTCGCGTTGACCAACACGCTGTACGAAGGGATGCACGGGCGCTTCGTGGCCGACGTGCGCGATGCGGTCTATGGCGTCGACGCACGGGAGCCGGCATGAGCGACACGACATCCACGACGGGCCGGCTCGCGCAGGCGGACGGGCGCGGTGAACGCCTGCCGGTCGCGAACCTGCTCGCACTCGCGACGGCCGGCTTCATTACGATCCTCACCGAAGCGCTGCCGGCCGGCCTGCTGCCGCTGATGAGCGGCGATCTGCGCGTGACCGAGGCGCTCGTCGGCCAACTCGTGACCGTCTATGCGCTCGGCTCGGTCGTCGCGGCGATTCCGCTCGTCGCCGCGACGCGCGGGATGCGCCGGCGCCGGCTGCTGCTCGCCGCGCTCGCCGGCTTCGTCGTGTCGAACGCGCTGACGGCCGCGTCTCCGTATTACGCGCTTACGCTCGGCGCGCGCTTCGTCGCGGGGATGTCGGCCGGCCTGCTGTGGGCATTGCTGGCCGGCTATGCGAGCCGGATGGTCGGCGAGCGGCTGCGCGGCCGCGCGATCGCGGTCGCGATGCTCGGCGCGCCCGTCGCGATGTCGATCGGCATTCCGGCCGGCACCGCGCTCGGCGCGGCGCTCGGCTGGCGCATCGCGTTCGGCGGCATCACGCTGGCCGCGCTCGCGTTGATGGCGTGGGTGCGTGCGCTGCTGCCCGATTATCCGGGGCAGCACGCTGGCGCGCACCAGCCGGTGCTCGACGTGCTGCGGCTGCCCGGCGTGCGGACGGTGCTCGCCGTGATGTTCGCGTACGTGATCGCGCACAACATCCTGTACACGTATATCGCGCCGTTTCTCGCCGGCGTGCGGATGGGCGCGCAAGTCGACGCGGTGCTGTTCGTGTTCGGCGTCGCGTCGCTGATCGGCATTGCGCTGACAGGCGTGTGGATCGTCCATGCGCTGCGGCGCCTGACGCTCGCGAGTGTTGCGCTGTTCGCGCTCGCGGCGTTGATGCTCGGCGTGGGCGGCGCTCATCCGCTCGTCTATGCGGCCGTCGCGCTGTGGGGGCTTGCGTTCGGCGGTGCGGCGACGCTGTTCCAGACGGCGTTGGCGCACACGGCGGGCGAGGCCGCCGATGTCGCGCAGTCGATGCTCGTGACCGTGTGGAATCTCGCGGTCGCGGGCGGGGGCGTCGTCGGCGGGCTGCTGCTCGACGGGCCCGGTGCAGGCGTGATGCCGTGGGTGCTCGTCGGATTGTTGACGGCTGCGTGGGGCGGCG
Organism: Burkholderia sp. Ac-20353; assembly: GCF_017104785.1. Lineage (NCBI taxonomy): Bacteria > Pseudomonadati > Pseudomonadota > Betaproteobacteria > Burkholderiales > Burkholderiaceae > Burkholderia > Burkholderia sp. Ac-20353. The sequence continues at coordinate 7,153 of NZ_JAAGPL010000287.1, forward strand.
CGTGGCGCGCGCGCCGGCATGGTTTTCCGGCGGCGGGGCTGGCGTAAGTTCGGTGGTGGGGGCGGCGCAGGTTCGGCGAGGGTGTGGCGCGAATCGGTGCGAGTCGGTGCGAGTCGACGCGGATCGATACGAGCCTGCGCCGCGGCGTCAGGACGCCTGAGCTTCGAGCGCCGCCCGCGCGCAAGTCTCGTCGGTCACGAGCCCCGACAGCCAGCCGCCACGCAGCGCGGCGATCACCGCGTCGCGCTTCTTCGGGCCACCCGCGAACGCGATCGTCGGGCGCTTCGGCGGCGAGCCGAGCGACACGCTCGTCGCGCGCGCGCTCGTCGATGCGGCGATCCGGCGGCCCTGCGCGTCGATCGGTTCGCCGAGCAGTTCGGCGACCGCGCCGAGCGCGATCATCTCGTCGCGCTCCTGTTCGGTGATGAAGCCGTCCTCGAACAGCGGGCAATGGGTGCCGATGTTGCCGATGCCGACGAATGCGACGTCGGCTTCGCCCGACAACGCCTCGACGATCCGGTACAGCCGGTGATTGCACCACTGCGCGCGCTCGGCATCGCTGTCCGCGAACAGCGGCGCAGGCAGCAGGAAGTGCTTGCCGCCCGTCTTCTCGGAGATGTACTGCGCGACGTCGTAGCGGTTCGACGAGCCGTCACCGGCGATCGCGCCGACCATCGACACGAGCCGGTGTTGCGGCCGGTCGAGCTGCGCGATCTGCGCGACCGCGGCCTTCAGCGTACGGCCGCTGCTGACCGCGATCACCATCGGCCGCGTCTCGTTCAGGTAGCGCTCCATCACCTGCGCACCGGCGACCGCGAGCTTGCGGTCGATCGCTTCGGGCGCATCGGCATCGACGGGCACGACCTCGCACATCGCGAGGCCGTAGCGCTTCGACAGTTGCGCACCGAGGTCGAGACAGTCGGCGAGCTGGTGATCGACGCGCACGCGGATCAGGTTCTTCTCGACCGCGAACGCGACGAGGCGCTGCGCGACCGGGCGCGACACCTGCAGTTTCTCGGCGATTTCGTTCTGCGTGTCGCCCGCAACGTAATACAGCCACGCGGCGCGCGTGGCGAGATCGAGTTTTTCTGAGGACTTGGGCACGATAGCGATTGAATTCGGATCCTGGCGCGCCGGTCGGCAGCGCATGGGTATGCACTGTACCGCACTCGCCGCGCGGGGCCGGTTCACCTGTCGGGCAAGGCCGCGTGGCGTCGCGCGGCGCCGCTCACGCGAGTCGCGCGCGCGACGGCTCGTAGAGCGGGCGCACGTGCCGGTACAGCGTGCGGAACGCCGTCAGGCGCTCGCGCAG
>NZ_JAAGPL010000288.1:0-8079 GCF_017104785.1 Burkholderia sp. Ac-20353
GCCCGCGACGCATTCGCGGGCGCGTGGGGCGCCGCGAGCGCCGCCGGGCGCGGCCGCGTGCTGCAACGACTGTCGGCACTCGTCGCGACCCATCTCGAGGAGCTCGCGACGCTCGAGGCACGCGATACGGGCAAGCCGCTCAGGCAGGCCCGCGCCGACGCAGCCGCGCTCGCGCGCTACTTCGAGTTCTACGCAGGCGCCGCCGACAAGCTGCACGGCGAAACCCTCCCCTATCAGGCGGGCTACATGGTGCTGACGGTGCGCGAGCCGCACGGCGTCACCGGCCACATCGTCCCGTGGAACTACCCGATGCAGATCTTCGGGCGCAGCGTCGGCGCGGCGCTCGCGGCCGGCAACGCATGCGTCGTCAAGCCGGCCGAGGACGCGTGCCTGTCGGTGCTGCGCGTCGCCGCGCTGGCCGCCGAAGCGGGGCTGCCGGCCGGCGCGCTGAATATCGTCACCGGCTACGGCCATGAGGCCGGCGCGGCGCTCGCCCGCCATCCGGGCATCGACCACATCTCGTTTACGGGCTCGCCCGCGACCGGCAAGCTCGTCGCGCAGATGGCCGCCGAAAATCACGTGCCCGTCACGCTCGAACTCGGCGGCAAGTCGCCGCAGATCGTGTTCGCGGATGCCGACCTCGACGCCGCGCTGCCGGTGCTCGTCAACGCGATCGTGCAGAACGGCGGCCAGACCTGCTCGGCAGGCAGCCGCGTGCTGATCGAGCGCGCGGTGTACGAGCCGCTCGTCGAACGGCTCGCGAGCGCATTCAACGGGCTCAAGGTCGGCCCGAGCCGCGCGGATCTCGACTGCGGCCCGCTGATCAATGCGAAGCAGCAGCAGCGCGTATGGGATTTCCTGTCCGACGCGCAGCACGACGGCATTCCGATGGCCGGGCACGGCCAGGTCGTCCCGGAGGCGCCCGAAACCGGCTTCTACCAGGCCCCCGCGCTGCTGCGCGACGTGCCGCCGACACACCGGCTCGCGCAGGAGGAAGTGTTCGGCCCCGTGCTCGCCGCGATGCGCTTTGCGGACGAGGACGAAGCGGTCGCACTCGCGAACGGCACGCCGTACGGTCTCGTCGCCGGCATCTGGACGCGCGACGGCGCGCGTCAGCTGCGCATCGCGCGGCGAATCCGCGCGGGTCAGGTGTTCGTCAACAACTACGGTGCGGGCGGCGGTGTCGAGTTGCCGTTCGGCGGCGTCGGGCATTCGGGCCACGGCCGCGAGAAAGGCTTCGAGGCGCTGTACGGCTTCACGGTGCTGAAGACCATCGCGATCCGGCACGGCTGAACGCGCGGTCAGCGGTGGGCGGTTCAGCAGCACACGATCACATACGACAAACCAGGAGACACACCATGCGGTTGAGCGGCAAGACGGCGATCGTCACGGGCGGCGGCTCGGGATTCGGCGAAGGCATCGCGAAGACGTACGCGCGCGAAGGCGCGAACGTCGTCGTCAACGACCTGAACGGCGCGGCGGCCGAGCGTGTCGCGAGCGAGATCGCGCTCGCGGGCGGCAAGGCGATCGCGGTCGCCGGCGACGTGTCGCAACACGACGACTGGCGCGCGTTGCTCGCCGCCGCGCTCGACGATTTCCACGCGGTGCAGATCGTCGTCAACAACGCCGGCACCACGCACCGCAACAAGCCCGTGCTCGACGTGACCGAAGCGGAGTTCGACCGCGTCTACGCAGTCAACATGAAAAGCCTCTACTGGTGCGTGCAGACGCTCGTACCGTATTTCCGCACGCAGGGCGGCGGCGTGTTCGTGAACGTCGCGTCGACGGCCGGCGTGCGGCCGCGCCCGGGCCTCGTCTGGTACAACAGCACGAAGGGCGCGATGATCACCGCGAGCAAGTCGCTCGCGGCCGAGCTCGGCGCCGACCGCATCCGCGTGAACTGCATCAACCCCGTGCTCGGCGAGACGGGCCTGATGACCGAGTTCATGGGCTGCGAAGACACGCCGGAAAACCGCCAGCGCTTTCTCGCGACGATCCCGCTCGGCCGCTTCTCGACGCCGCAGGACATCGCGAACGCGGCGCTCTACCTCGCATCGGACGAGGCGGAATTCATCACGGGCGTCTGCCTCGAAGTCGACGGCGGGCGCTGCATCTAGCCGCATCGGGTCCTAGTCGCACCGTGCCGGGGCCGGCAGCCGGCACGACACCCGCGCATTGCTTCGCACGACACCGGACCAGGCACCGATGCGCCTGCTCCGGCCAACTAAAAGGACAGGAGACAACATGGCAACATCGACGCAATCGCTGCCGGGTTCATCCGGCGCCTTCGAGGAAGCGACGTACCGCAAGGTCTCGTGGCGGCTCACGCCGCTCCTGCTGCTGTGCTACGTGGTCGCGTATCTCGATCGCGTGAACGTCGGGTTCGCGAAGCTGCAGATGGCGACCGACCTGAACCTGAGCGACACCGTCTACGGGCTCGGCGCCGGGATCTTCTTCTTCGGCTATTTTCTGTTCGAAGTGCCGAGCAACATCATCCTGCACAAGCTCGGCGCGCGCCTGTGGATCGCGCGCATCATGGCGACGTGGGGCGTGATCTCGATCCTGACGATGTTCGTCACGACGCCCGCGATGTTCTACATGATGCGCTTCCTGCTCGGCGTCGCCGAAGCGGGCTTCTTTCCCGGCGTGATCCTGTACCTGACCTACTGGTATCCCGCGCACCGGCGCGGCCGGATGACGACGTTCTTCATGACCGCCGTCGCGCTGTCCGGCGTGATCGGCGGGCCGATCTCGGGCTTCATCCTGAAGGCGTTCGACGGCCTGAGCGGCTGGCACGGCTGGCAATGGCTGTTCCTGCTCGAAGGCATCCCGTCGGTGCTGGCCGGTGTGCTCGTGTTCTTCGCGCTCGACGAGCGGATCTCGAAGGCGACGTGGCTGACCGACGAGGAAAAGGCGCTGCTCACCCGCAACGTCGACGCGGAGGAGGCGACGAAGGAAGACCCGTCGCTCGGCACCGTGCTGTCGAGCCCGCGCGTGTGGCTGATGGCGCTCATCTACTTCTCGTTCGTGATGGGACTCTACGGCGTCGGCTTCTGGCTGCCGACGATCATCAAGGCGACGGGCGTCACCGACACGTTCGCGATCGGCCTGCTGTCGGCGGTCCCGTATGCGGCCGCGGTCGTCGCGATGATCCTGATCGCGCGCAGCGCGGACAAGCGCCGCGAACGCCGCTGGCACGTCGCGATTCCGGCCGCGTTCGGCGCGCTCGGGCTCGTGCTGTCGGTGATCTGGGCGCACGAGACCGCGCTCGCGATGCTCGGCCTTACGCTCGCGACGATGGGCATCCTGACGACGCTGCCGCTGTTCTGGAGCCTGCCGACCTCGTTCCTCGGCGGCACCGCGGCCGCGGCCGGCATCGCGATGATCAACTCGATCGGCAACCTCGCGGGCTTCCTGAGCCCGTACATGATGGGCTGGCTCAAGCAGGCAACGGGCGCGAACGACTCGGGCATGTACATGCTCGCAGGGTTCCTCGTGCTCGGCGGGCTGCTCGCGCTGTCGGTGCCGAAGCGGCTGGTCGACAAATGACGCAGGGCGCATGGACGCCCGCCAGCCGATGCGGGTCCGGTATCCCGCCAAAGTAATGCCCTGACTCCCACAATGCTCCCTATTGATCCTTATTAAATGGAATAATAGGGAATATTTTGAGCATCATGGGCTGACCATGTTCCATACCGTCGAAGAGGCCGCTGCACGCCTGCGCATCCACCCGAAGACAGTCCTGCGCTTCATCCGCGAGGGCAAGCTGCGTGCAACGCGGGTCGGCCGCGCCTACCGCATCGTCGACGCCGACCTCGCCGCGTTCGCGCAGACGAAGCCGGCCGCGGCGGCGCCCGTGCCGCGTGCGGTGCGCGTCACCAGCATCGTCGACATTCCGGACGCGTCGCAATCGCTGCACCAGTACCTGTCGCGGTCGCTGCATGCGATGGCGTCCGGCCGCACGTCGTACGTCGACCCCGTGCGGATCGACGTCACGTTCGATCCCGCCGCGAGCCAGGTCAAGATCATCGTCGCCGCGACGCCAGCCGACACGGCCGCGCTGATGTCGTCGCTCGAGATGCTGCTGCAGCACAGCGGGACATGAGCGGGATCTTCCGGTCGCCGCGCCACGCACGCGCGATTCGCGCGGCTTACGAGGCTGCGCTGTCGCACTGGCCGGCCGGACATCGGCGCGTCACCGTGCCAACACGCGATGGCGCGACGCATGTGATCGCCTGCGGCCCGGAACATGCGCCGCCGGTCGTGCTGATCCACGGCGCACAGACGACGGCGGCGAGCTGGCAGCACTACGCGGTCGAATGGTCGAAGCACTGCCGGCTCTACGCGATCGACGTGATCGGCGAAGCGGGACCGAGCGCGCCGTCGCGGCCACCGCTCGCGAGCGACGCGTACGCGCAGTGGCTCGACGACGTGCTCGACGGCCTGCGGGTGTCGCGCGCCGCGTTCGTCGGCATCTCGTTGGGTGCGCGAACGGCGCTCGATTTCGCATTGCGTCGGTCGGCGCGCGTCACGCGGCTTGCGCTTCTCTGTCCGTCGGGCATCGGCAGGCAGAAGCCGTTCCTGTGGTGGGCGCTGCCGCTGCTGCTGCTCGGTGATATCGGGCGCGCCTGCGTACGACGGCGCGTGCTCGGCCGTCTGCCGCCGGCGTCGACGCCGGCCGAGCGCGACGCAATCGCACTCATGCGCGCCGTGGATCGCGGCCTCCGGCCTCGCATCGAAACGATCCCGGTGTTCGGCGATGACGCGCTCCGCACGTTGTCGGCGCCCGTGCTGGCGATCGTCGGCGGCCGCGACGTGATGCTCGATTCGCGCGACACGCGCGATCGCCTGACGCGTCTCGTACCGCACGCGCAGGTACGGTTTCTTCCGGATCAATACCACTTCATCCGCGGGCAGCGCGACACCGTGCTCGCATTTCTCATGTCAACGGAGCCACCCCGCATGCACCACCGAATCGTCCGGACCGCCGACAGCCGCGTGCTGGTCCGCGATCCTGCCGCCGGCCTCGTACAGCGCGAAAGCGATGCGCTCGACCTCGTCGCGCTCGCGCACGAGCATGAAGCCGACTGGATCGCGGTCCCCGCCAATGCGCTGCACGACGACTTCTACCGGCTCGACAGCGGGCTGGCGGGCGCCGTGCTGCAGAAACTCGTCAACTACGGCGTCCGGCTCGGCGTAGTCGGCGACATCGACCGCTGGCTTGCGCGCAGCGAAGCGCTTCGCGCGCTCGTGCGCGAGTCCAATCGCGGGCAATCGGTGTGGTTCGTCGCGAGCGAGGACGACCTGCTGCGCAGGCTCGGCGCGTAGCGCGGCTCGCAACGAACAAAAAAATGCCCCGAAGGCCGATTGGCGTTCGGGGCAGTCTTTGCGGCACTGAGGGCCGCCCGCATGCGGCGGGCGGCGTCGGCCCGCGTCAGACCACGGTGATCGCGAGCGCGCTTTCGCGGTAGTGCTTCGCCGCCTTGTCGGACTCGCCGAGATGCTCGAACAGCCGCGCGAGCGCGCGATGCGTGCGCACCATCAGCGCCTCGTTGTCGGCGAGCTTGAGCGCCGCCTCGAGGAACGACTGCGCCTTGCCCCACAGCTGCTGCTGCTGGCAGAGCCGGCCGAGCGCGAACAGCAGGTCCGCGTCGTCCGGATGATCCTTCTTCCACCCTTCCGCCTTCTGGATCAGCGGCAGCGCATCGGCGCCGGCCGTGTCCGGATAGCGGCGCAACAGGCGCGCGTCCCAGTTGTGCGCGAGCGCGTCCTCGACGACGCGGCGCGCCTCGGGCCGGCGTTCGAGCGACACGAGCAGTTCGGCCGCGAGATCGGCGAGACGCGGCGACTGCCGCTCCGTCGCCGACAGCGATTGCCACACCTCCAGCAGCGCGTCCGGATCGTGGCGGCGGTCACGCAGCAGGTTCTCGGCCGCCTGCTGGCGCAGCCGCACGGCGGCGGCCGGATGCAGCGCCTCGCGCTTCTCGAGTGCCTTCGCGAGTTTCAGCACCTCGGCCCAGTTCTTCAGCTGCTGCTGCGCGCGCAGCGCAACCTGCTGCGCGTGGATGCGCTTGCCGCCCGCCTGCATCTCGGCCAGCGCGGCGAGTGCGCCGTCGGCGTCGCGCGCGTCCGCACGCATGTCGGCCGCAGCGAGCATGCGCGCGTCCTGCCACTCCGGCGCGTCGACCTTCGACAGCCAGTCGTCGCGGCGCGTGTACTCATGCATCCGGTGCGCCGCGGTGGCCGCGACGAGGCTCGCCGCGCCCTGGTTCGCGTCGATCGACAGCGCGTCGCGCGCGGCCTTCTCGGCGCGCGAGAAGCGGCCCGCGTACAGGTTCGCGATCGCGTCGCGCAGCGACGCCTGCGCCTTCTCGTTGCGCGTGCGGGCGCGATACGCGGCGACCCGCTGCGGCATGCGCCAGATGTTGCGCACGATGCGCAGCAGCGCGTAGACGACGATGAACAGCACGACGATGCCGATCACGAACAGGTTCAGCGACAGGTCGACCCGGTACGGCGGATAGACGAGCAGCACCTGCCCCGTGTCGAAGCGGCCGACGGTGGCCAGCGCCGCGGCGATCGCGAACAGGATGGCGAGCCAAACGATTCCTCGAAGCGTCATCGTTACCCCCGGCTCTTGAACTGCTGAACGGCGTTCAGGCTCGTGTTCAGGTTGGGCAGCGCGACCGTCAGCGACGCGCCGTCGACCTGCTTCAGCAGATCCTCGACGGTCTGCGTGTCACGCGACGCCTGGTCGAAATACTTCGCGAGCGACGCCTGCGCGGCGTGCAGGTCGCCCTTCATCGCCGGCTCGTTGCGCGCGAGCAGCGACAGGCGGGCCGTCAGCAGGCGCAGCTTCACGTTCTCGCGCACGAAGTAGCCTTGATCGGGCGACGCGAGCATCGCGTCCGCGTTGTCGATCCGGCGCACCTGCACGAGGCCCTTCAGCTGCTGGCCGAGGCCGGCCGAGAAGTCGTGCCACCAGACCTTCCAGCGCGACTCGCCGGCCGCGGCTGCCGCAGCGTTCGCGGCGTTCGTTTTTGCGGCATCCGCCGGCGCGTCGCCCTTCGGCGCCGCGTGCGGCACGATCGCCTCGCCGGCGAGCGGCAGCGCGTCGATCTTCGCGATCGCGTCGTCGAGCTTGATCGCGAGGCCCGTGAGATCGGCGGACGGCGCGGCCTTCAGCTTCTCGACATCCTGCGCGAGCGCCTTGCGCACCGCGACCGCCTGCGGGCTCTGCGACGTCGCGAGACGCGCGTCGGCGTTCTGCAGCGCGATCAGCGCGAGCTGCGTGTTGCCCGTGAGCTGCAGTTGCTGGCTCGCGCTCGACAGCATCTGGTCGACCTCCTCGAGCATCCACGCGTCGCGGTTGCGCGCGAGATCCTGGTACTGCTGCTGCAGCGCCTGCTGCGCGTTCTGCGCATCGGCCAGCTTGCCGTCGAGCTGCGCGAGCTGCGTGTCGACCTGGTGCGCGCTCGCGAGCGCCTGCTCGGTCTTCGTGCGCGTTTCGGCCGCCTGCGCGTCGAGCGCCTTCTGGCGTGTGACGAATGAACCGTCGAGCCGGTCGATCTTGCGGTTCAGCGCATAGGCGCCGACCCCCGCCGCGCAGCCAAGCACGACGACGACGAGCCACAGCACGGCGCTGCCGCCGCGGCGCGCGGGCGGCTCGGACGACATGTAAGGCGGGCTGGACGGCGTCGCGGACGCAGCGGCCGGCTGGGAAGAGACGCTTTTGGATTCGTTGGTATCAGTCATGCGTGTTGTCACCGGTGCGGCTGTCGCCGGTTGGACGGCCTCGTCGGCCATCGTTCGAAACGCGCGGACGATGCGCTCATCGCCCGCGCCGGTCAGCGTAATCCTATCAAAACCCAATGCGCGCGCGGTCTGCTCGATCCGCGGGTGCGGCGTCACGAGCGGCGCGTGCTTCAGCGCGTCGATCTCGGCGTCGGTCAGGTGCGCGTGCGCGAGTTCGTGCAGATTGCGCACGCCTTCCGAACTCGTGACGAGCCACGCGTGCGGCTCGCCGCCGAGCAGCGCGTGCACGCGCTCCCAGGTGCCGATGCGCGGCTCCGGCACGAC
>NZ_JAAGPL010000289.1:0-7981 GCF_017104785.1 Burkholderia sp. Ac-20353
TCCCGCCATGCCGGCCGACAGCAGCGCGCCGCCTGCCGCGGCACCCGCCATGCCGCCGACGCTGAACATCCCGTGCAGCGACGACATGATCGGCTTGCCGAGCGCGATCTCGACCGCGCTCGCCTCGGCGTTCATCGCGACGTCGAGCGTCGCCATCGAGAAGCCGAACAGCGCGAGCACCGCGAGCAGCAGCGGATAGTCGGGCACGACGAGAATCAGCGCCGCGCACGCCGACATCGCGAGGCCGCCCGCGAGGCACGCGGTGCGGGAGCCGACGCGCGCGATCCAGCGCGCGACCGTCATCATCGCGGCGATCGACCCGCCCGCGACCGCGAACAGCGCGACCGACAGCAGCGCGGGGCTCAGCGCGAACTTGTCGCGCACGGTCGGCACATGGACGCCCCACGATGCGTACATCATCCCGGCGATGAAGAACAGCGCCATCGTGGCGGTGCGTGCGCGCTGGCGAACCGGGAGCGGCAGGGTGCGATGCGCGACGGGCGGCGCGGCAAGGTCGGGGCAGGAATCGGACACGGATGACTCGTCGGAAGGAAAATGACCGGCGTCACGAACGCCGTTTGAGATTCGCCCGATTCTATCGAACCGCTTACGATTTCGCTGGCGGGTATGTGAAGGCCCTTTCCGCCACGAGTAACATCGATCCGCCGCGGCCCGCACGATGCGCCGCCTTTCGACTGCAGGAGTTTTCGTGAATATCGATCCCGCCCTTCCGCTGCACCTGCTGCACCGCTGCGCGCTCGGCACGCTCGCGACGCACTCACGCGACCCGCAAGGCTTTCCGTATCCGACGGTCGTGCCGTTCGCGCCGGATGCGCGCCATCGGCCGGTGATCCTGGTGAGCGGCCTCGCCGAGCACACGCGCAACCTCGTCGCCGATCCGCGTGCCGGGTTCCTCGTCGTCGATGCGCCGGACGGCGACGTGCTCGACGCCGAGCGTGCGACGTTGCTCGGCCGCTTCGCGCCCGTCGATGCCGACCCGCATCTCGTCGCGCGCTACCTGCGCTATGCACCGGACGCCGAGCGTTTCCTCGCGCTCGGCGATTTCACGTTCTGGGCGCTCGACGTCGAGCGGCTGCGCTATATCGGCGGATTCGGCCGGATGGGCTGGGTCGACGGCGCCGCGCTCGACCCGCGTGCGCCGCTCGCGTTCGACGACGAGCAGGCGCTGTGGGCGGCCTACGACGCCGGCGACGCGCGCCGGGCCGGCCTGGACCTGCTCGGCGTCGACCGTTATGGCGCCGACTGGCGGCGCGATGGTCAGCGCGATGGTCGTCGATTACGGACCGCATTCGACGCGCCGCAGGACGATATCGACCGGTTGCGCGTGCAGCTGATCGAGTGTGCGCGACGTGTGACCTGAAGTCGCAGAATGTGTATTGCTTATGTCAGTTGGCTATACAAGTCGGAATTTTCGATCCTGTCGTCAGATGATAGCTTTGATTTTTTCTGATGCAGGGTAATTGCGTATGTTGAAAGTCTTAATGCGTGATGTGTTATATCCTAATCTGCGTGTAAGGACGCAAGAATTTGAGATATGACCATCGCCGGTCGAATTGACCCGTGCGAATTACTATTCGAAGCCGGGATTTTTAATGCATGTTGCTTCAGGCGATTCTTTTCTGTGCTAATCTCTGCCTTCAAAATCCGAGGCAAAAATATTTCAGCAATGGTGAGCTGGCCACAGAGCGGCGCCATCGATCATTTGGAAAGGGAAACTATGTCTTCTTACAAGGACCTGCTGGCCCAGCGGGAGAAGCTGGAGAAGCAAATCGAAGAAGCCAAGTCGCGCGAATACGCCGAAGTGCTCAACGATGTGAAGCAGAAAATCGCCGATTACGGTTTTTCGCTGGTCGAGCTCGGCCTGAACCGTGCGAAGCCCGGTAAGGTTGGCCGTCCGCGCGCAGGTGTCGCCGCAAAGTATCGCGATCCGGAATCGGGCGCGACGTGGTCGGGCCGCGGCAAGCCGCCGCGCTGGATCGCCGGCAAGAATCGCGAGCAGTTCGCAATTTAAGCGTTTGCTTAAGTTGTGTGGCCAAAAGGCCGCGCGTCCGTTTAGCGGAGCGCGGCCTTTTTGCATGGTGCGCGTCGGGCGCGCGCGCGCCGTCACGAAAATGTCACGCACCGGTGTGAATGAAAATGCGAGCCGTTCGCATAAGCGGTTGATTTAAATGGGAAATTTAGGGTTATCGGAATAGAGTGGGGGCCAGGTTTGATAGAATCCGGCATCCCCTTCGATATCTCATATTTCATGTCCACCTTTCCCGGTGACGCGCAGAGCGCGGATAAGCACGCCGTCGCGCGCAAGAGCACGCTGGTCAGTATCGTGCTGAATGTCGTGCTGGCCACCTTTCAGATCGTTGTCGGTACTATTGCGCATTCGCAGGCATTGATTGCCGACGGTGTTCATTCTATTTCCGATCTGGTGTCGGATTTTGTCGTACTGGTTGCGAATCGCCATAGTGGTGCATTGCCGGACGCCGACCACAATTACGGGCACAGCCGCTACGAGACGGTTGCATCGCTGTTTCTCGGCGGGATCCTGATTGCGGTCGGCGTCGGCATGCTGTGGCGGGCCGGCGATCGCCTCGTGCATCTCGAGGACATCCCGCCCGTGCATTTCGCCGCGCTGATCGTCGCGGTCACCGTGCTGGTGTCGAAGGAAGCGCTGTTCCGCTACATGCTGCGCGAGGCGCGGCGCGTGCGCTCGGCGATGCTCGTCGCGAATGCATGGCATGCGCGTTCGGACGCCGCGTCGTCGCTCGTCGTCGCGATCGGCATCGTCGGCAGTCTCGCGGGCTTCCGGCTGCTCGACCCGATCGCGGCCGCGATCGTCGGCTTCATGGTCGCGCGGATGGGCTGGACGTTCGGCTATGACGCGCTGCAGGACCTGTCGGATCGCGCGCTCGACGAAACCGACACCACCGAGATCCGGGCGCTGCTCGCAGCGACGCCCGGCGTGCGCGACGTGCACGACCTGCGCACGCGCAAGATGGGCGACTCGGCACTCGTCGACGCGCACATCCTCGTCGATCCGATGATTTCCGTTTCCGAAGGGCACTACATCGCCGAGACCGCGCGTGCGCGCGTGCTGACGGACCGGCGCGTGCTCGATGCGCTGATCCACGTCGATCCGGAGAACGATGCCGCGCGCCGCCCGGCGCTCGCGTTGCCGCCGCGCAGAGAGATCGCGAAGCAGCTCGAGGCGGAGCTCGCCAGGCGCGGGCTGCGCGCGAGCGCGATCAGCCTGCACTACCTGAGCACGGGCCTCGAGATCGACGTGACGCTTGTCGCCGATCCGCACGCGAGCGGCGACGCCGACGCGGCGCTTGCCGAACGGCTCGATGTCGATGCGCTGGCGCGGCAGTTCGGCGCGCGCCGCATCAGTTTCACGCGCTCGGTATCGGCGCGCGCGTGATGTGTGTGCGTGATGCGTGCGCGGCCGTCGCCGGCCCGCGCTGGTGTTACAGCGGCAGTTGCGTGTCGAACTTGATTTCGCGCAGCACGACGCTCGTACGCACCTGCGACACGGCAGGGATCTTGAAGATGCGTTCGTGCAGAAACACGTCGTAGGCCTTGATGTCGGGCGCGACGATCTTGAGGATGTAATCGGCTTCGCCGGTCGTGCTGTAGCACTCGGTGACTTCCGGACAGGTCGCGATCTCGCGCTCGAACTGCTCGACGCCGCCTTCGTTGTGGCGCGTGAGGTGCACGTGCGCGAGCGCGCACACGTGCAGGCCGAGCTTCTCGCGATCGAGCAGCGCGGTGTAGCGCTGGATCACGCCCGACTGCTCCATGTCCTTGATGCGGCGCCAGCACGGTGTGCTGGACAGGCCGACCTGGTCTGAGATTTCCTGGACCGAGCGGCGCGCGTCGAGCTGCAGCAGGCGAAGGATTTTTTGCGAAAAGGAATCGAGCGTCACCTGCGCCTCCATGCGGCAGATACAACACTCCGAATGTTAGAGGCGCGAGGAAGGAAACGCAATCCGACGCGCCGTCACTGAGCGAGATTCGCTAATTTGCGCGGGGATCCGTGGGATTTTGCCCTGCCGCTCCGCTGTCGGCCCCGTCATCGGCCGCGGTGCCGGCGGAGGCCGTCCGCGCGGCGAGCGCGGCCTGTTGCACGCGCAGGTCGGCGAGCATGTTGCAGAAGAGCGCGCCTTGTTCGATCGCGTCGTCGAGCGCGACGTGCGTGTGCGGATGGTCGTCGAACCAGTGCTTCGGGAAGCGCGGCTTGATCGCCTTGCGGTACGGCAGGCCCGTCATCGCGAATGCGAGCGTCTTGATGTCGAGCGCCGACCACGAGAACGGGCAGCGGCCCGCGAAGCGCATCATGTACCAGAACATGAACGTGAAGTCGAAGCCGGCCGGCATCGCGACGAACACCGGCTTGCCGGGCAGCGCCTCGACCCAGTCGACGTACGCGACGAGTGCAGCTTCCGGCGCCTGCAGGTCGAGCCGGCACGCGGCCCACGCTTCGGGCTGGGTCTTCCACCACGCGTCCTGGACCGGATGCGGCGCGGCGCCCGGCAGCGTCTCGAGGTTTGCGGAGAACGTCGCGATCAGCCGCTTGTCCTCGGTGTACGCGGCGGACGCGAAGCTCAGCATCGAGTGCGGGCCCGGAATCGGGCCGTCGGCCTCGACGTCGGTGCTGACGTAGATCTCCGGAATCGCGGTCTGGCTCATCCGAACACCTTGTCCGACACGAACGGATTCGTGCGGCGCTCGTCGCCGAACGTCGACACGGGGCCGTGGCCCGGCACGAACGTGACGTCGTCGCCGAGCGGCCAGAGCTTGTCCTTGATCGAACGGACGAGGTCGGCATGGTTGCCGCGCGGGAAGTCGGTGCGGCCGATCGAGCCGGCGAACAGCACGTCGCCGACGATCGCGAGCCGGTGCGCGCGGCTGAAGAACACGACGTGGCCCGGCGTGTGGCCCGGGCAGTGATAGACCTCGAGCGTTTCGTCACCGAACTGCACGGTATCGCCATCGTTCAGCCAGCGATCGGGCTCGAACGCATCGGCGGCCGGAAAGCCGAAGCGCTCGCTCTGCATCGGCAGCTTCTCGATCCAGAAGCGCTCGTCTTCCTGCGGTCCCTCGATCGGCACGCCGTAGTGCGTCGCGAGCGTCTTCGCGCCCGCGCAGTGGTCGATGTGCCCGTGCGTGAGCAGCACCTTCTCGATCTGCACGTTCTGCTGCGCGACTTCCTGCTGGATCCGTTCGAGATCGCCGCCGGGATCGACGACGGCGGCGCGGCCGGTCGTCTCGCAGACGAGCAGCGAGCAGTTCTGCTGGAACGGCGTGACCGGGATGAGCGTGACTTTCATGGAAGCACCGGCGGCTAAAAGGTCCGATTGTACCGGGCGCGCGAGCGGCCTGCCGTGCGCGTGGCGCAGGAGTCGCCGCGCATGGGCGGGCAATCCCGGAGCATCCCGATTGTTACAGCCATAGCGAGAATCAATGGTCGGGACGGGCCGTTTTCCAGGACCACATTTTGATTTATGTATAATGCGGTTCATCACGCGTGATTTTCACGCGTTTCGCTGGTGTTCGAGCCCCGTCAGACAGGGGGCCATGAGCACCGTCAAAGCATCGGCCGCCGGGGAGTCCGGCGGCGAATCCAGCACCGATCGTTCGGTGCTCACGTCTTGTCCGGCCGGGTGCTACGCGCCCGCCGCGGCCTTGCTGCCGCAACGCCGGATGAGGCCTGTGCCGCCGTTCCTGTGCGTTGGCTGCAAGCAACGCGCGCGAACGTGAAAGCCATGTTCGATGGCGGCATGTGGGGTCTGGTCAGGCTGCCGGGGACAGGTTGCGCCAGACGTGAAAACTAATCAGGACGGTTGCGGCGAGTACGAGAGCCGCGCCCATGCAAGCCGCCTGCTCGCTTCCGAGCGGGGCGTGCACGCATTTGCCGTCCGGGCCGCGCATCAACCGTTGTGAAGGAGCGGCCCGAACCAGAAGGCGACACGTCGATGAATTTTCGATTTCCGAGCCGATTCGGGACCTTGGCAGTATTTCTCGCGTTGACGGGCTGTGCAGTGCAGCCCAGCCAGACGACCAGCAGCGCGAACCAGAAGAACGCGGTCAAGACGACCGGCGCCGCGAACGCGGACAACAACAAGTCGCAGATGAATTTCGATTCGGCGCTGGCATCGATGCCGGCCGCCGACAGCAAGGACGCGAAGAGCACGTCGCTGGCCGATGCGCAGCCGATCGACGGCGCCGACGTGTCCGATTTCCGTCAGAACGGCCGCGCATCATGGTACGGCAGGGGCTTCCACGGCCGCCGCACCGCGAACGGCGAGCGCTTCAACATGAACGCGCTCACCGCCGCGCACCGCACGCTGCCGCTGTCGTCCTACATCAAGGTGACGAACCCGTCGAACGGCAAGTGGGTCGTCGTGAAGGTCAACGATCGCGGGCCGTACAAGCGCGGCCGGGTGCTCGACCTGTCGTATGCGGCCGCGAAGATCATCGGTCTCGTGCACGCGGGCACCGGGCGCGTGAAGATCGAAGGGCTGTCGCCGCAGGAAGCGCGCGAGGCGCGCGACGAAATGGTCGCGTCGAACTCGGCGAAGTAACGCGACGCGGATCGCCTCGCAGATGCAGAAAGGGCTGCCTTCGGGCAGCCCTTTGTCATTCAGGCGCGGCGCTTTCCGGTGGCCCGGCGGCGGCCGTCGCCGTCGACCGGAGACCGGAGACCGGAGACCGGAGACCGGAGACCGGCCGCCGTGTCCTCAACCGTCCTTCAGCGCCAGCGCGCGCGCATACAGCGCGTTGCGCGGCGCGCCCGTCAGCGCGGCCGCGAGTTTCGCCGCGCTCTTCACCGGCACTTCCTCCAGCAGCAGCTTGAGCAGCGCATCGTGCGCGGTGTCGTCGGCCGTGCCCTTGTCGGCCGGCGCGCGTTCGACGACGAGCACGAACTCGCCGCGCTGCCGGTTCGCATCGCCTTCGAGCCAGGTCAGCCCTTCGGCCAGGGTGCCCTGGAACAGCTGTTCGTGTAGCTTGGTCAGCTCGCGCGCGATCAGCAGCCGGCGCGCGGGGCCGAATGCGTCGGCGAGCGCGGTGACCGTCTCGACGATCCGGTGCGGCGCCTCGTAGAACACGAGCGCATGCGGATGCGCGGCCAGCGTTTGCAGCTCGGCCGCGCGCTGCTTCGCCTTCGGCGGCAGGAAGCCCGCGAACGTGAACGTGCCGGCCCAGTCGCCCGCGACGCTGAGCGCGGTGACGGCCGCGCTCGCGCCGGGCAGCGGGATCACCGCGAAGCCAGCCGCGCGCACCGCGTCGACGAGCCGCGCACCGGGGTCCGAAATGCCGGGCGTGCCGGCGTCCGAGACGTACGCGACGCGCTCGCCGGCGCGCAGGTGCTCGATCACGCGCAGCGCCGCTTCGCGTTCGTTGTGCTCGTGTGCGGCGATCAGCGGTTTCGAGATCCCGTAGCGCGCGAGGAGCTGGCCCGTGTTGCGGGTGTCCTCGGCCGCGATGCGGTCGGCGAGGCCGAGCACGTGGAGCGCGCGCAGCGTGATGTCGGCCGCGTTGCCGATCGGCGTCGCGACGATGTAGAGCGCGGCGGCCGGGTAGTGCTGCGTGTGCGCAAGTTCAAGGAGGGAAGTCATGGCGGGCAACGCGCGCGGGCGCGGCGCAAGCGGAACAAGGTCGGCATTGTGCCATGGGGCGTCGTCCGGATCGTCCGGCGGCCGGCGTGATCCGCTGCGCGAGGGCGCGCAGGCAACTGCGCGTGACGACAACTTTTCCGGCGCGGTGCGATCCAAGTCGGTCGGTGCGGCATTCGAGGCGCGGGCGCGGCAGTTCCTCGAGCGCCGCCGGCTCGCGTTCGTCGCCGCGAACGTGACGATGCGTGGCGGCGAGCTCGATCTCGTGATGCGCGAGCCGGACGGCATGCTGGTGTTCGTCGAGGTGCGCGCGCGGCGCAGCGTCCGGCATGGCGGCGCGGCGGCGAGCG
>NZ_JAAGPL010000290.1:0-7896 GCF_017104785.1 Burkholderia sp. Ac-20353
AGCGGTTTCGCGCGGCCACCGGGATGACGCCCGGGCGCTACTTGGCCGAGCTGCGGATGCGGCTCGCCGCGCAATGGATCGCCCGAGACCGCGAAGCGATCGAGACGGTCGCATACCGGCTCGGCTACGGGTCGCTCGCCGCGTTCAGCCGTGCGTTCAAGCGGGTGGTCGGCCGGCCGCCGGGCGCGGTGCGGGCTGGCGACGGCGCGGGCGACGACGCGTCCTGATCGTCGAACCGCTGTCCGCCCGCTGCTCGCTGCTTGCCGCCCGCCGCTAGCTCCACGCTAGCCAGCCCCGCGCCGCCGTCCGCCAACCGCGTCAGCCGGCCCGTTCCTCCAGCTTGTCGATCAGCGCCGTCGCACATCGAACGGCCAGCTCCGCGCTCTGTTCGACGTCCACCGTCGCACCGGCCGACAGGGTGCCCTGCACGATCCGCCCCAGGATCTCCTTCGCGAGATCGCCGATTTCGTAATCACGTTCGGTCATGATTCACCTCCTGCGCGCCCGTCGGACCGGACGCTCGATTCACTTCAGGCCGGTGCACCCGCGTGTGCCGGCCGCTCCGCAGCCGTGCGCTGCGCCTTCGCGCGCACGACGATCTGCGCCTGCGTATCGCGCTCGATCCGCTCGAGCGACGCGCGCAGCGCCGCGTAGTCGTCCGGCGAGCACACCTGCCCGCCGAACCGCGCACGCAGCCGCCGCGTGATCTGCACGACGTTCGCGCTCGCGTCGAACACATAGTGCGACGCGAACTCGACGAAGCGGTCGCGCACCGCCGCGTCGGCCGGCACGTCGGTCACCGCGACGTCGGCCGGCAACGCGATCTGCGCGGTTTCGTCGAACTCGCCGCCGATGCACACCCACGGCTGCGTGCGCACCGGCTCCGCGAGCCAGCCCTGCACCTGGGTCGCGATCCCGCCCGTCAGGCTCGACAGCGCAGGCACTGCGGTCGTGCCATCCGGCCACACGACGTGGTCGAGCGTACCCGTCATCGTCACGCCGAACGGCCCGTCCGTCTGCGCGCGGTCGGTGGTGACGAGCTGCGCGGTGCCGCGCAGCCCGCTCTGCCGCAAGCGCTCGGCGGCCAGCAGCCGGACCTGGTCGCCGGTCGCGCGGCGGAACACGCTGCGTTCGAGTTCGGCCGTCCAGCCGTCGTCCTCGACATACGACTGGTAGCGCTGCGCATCCCGCCGCGACGCGTCGATCACGAGGCGCGCGGTGCGCGTGCGCGGCTGCGTCGCCGGCGTGCGCGACAGCACGCCGTCGTCCACCCGCAGCGCTGGCCGGTCCATCACGATCGGCGGCAGGTAGCCGAACGCGATGCCGCCCGTCGTCGTGTCCGCATACAGCCCGAGGTCGGGCAGCCACGTGATCGCGTGATTGATCGCGCCGCCGCCGTAACCGGGCACCGACGGCAGCGTATAGACCGAGCCGAGGTTCAGCAGCACAGGCTCGCTGCGGATGCCGACCGCCGCGAGCAGCGCGCCGAACAGCGCGACGTGATCCTTGCAGTCGCCATAGCGATTGCGCAGGATGTCGGTCACGCGATGCGGCGCGGCCGCGGTCTCGCCGAGAAACAGCGCGACATAACGCACGTTCCAATGCACCCAGTCGTACAGGATGCGCGCCTTGCCGCGCGGGTCGGGTGCGTTCGCGGTGAGCGCCTGCGCGAGCTGCACGAGCGCCGGATCCTGCGCGCTCGGGTCGGCCGCCGCATGCCGGTAGCGCGCGGCGAACGACGCATAGTCGGGCAATGTCGACACCATCAGCCGGTCGCCGTCGGTCGGATAGCCGACCGCACCGTTCTCGACGCGCGGATACGCGCCGTGGTGATAGTCGAACTCGTAGCGCGTGCGGCCGTTCGCGGTCACCGGCGGCAGCGCGACGTAGCCGCGCGCGTCCGCATGGAGCGGCAGGTCGGCCGGCAGGTCGAAAATCAGCCGCTGGCTGTCGACCGGCTCGCGCGACGGCTCGACGAAGTAGTCGAAGTAGCCGGGATTGAGCGGCCGCGTGCGCACCTTGTGGAACGCGACGCGCGTGCGCGATCCGGCTTCGACGCCCGGAAACACGACGGTGCGCAACACGCCGTCCTGGAACGTCGGCGCACCGGCGGAGCGCGGCTCCTGCACGTCGCGGATCGCATCGGGGCCGACCGGGCGCGCGACGCCGTCGGGATCGATCGTCTCGGCCGCGGTGAGGTCGACCTTCTCGAGATCCTTGTCGTACCACACGTAGCGTTGCGCGATCGCGTCGATCCCGCTCGCGGTGTTCGCGCGCAGCGTCGCATCGTCGTCCTCGGCGAGCGAGCCGTCGCGCTGGATCACGAACACGTGGACGTCGCTTTCGAGCGTGGTCGGCGCTTCGTCGCCAGCCTTGGTGCCGACGTCGGTGCCAGCATCGGTGCCGACGCCGGCCGACGCCGCAGGCGCGGCCGTGCAGCACGCCGCCGCGCACGCGAGCGCGAAAGCGCGCACGAAAGCGATCAGTCTGAAATCAAATCGCGCCACATCGACCCTCTCCGCGCCGTTCGTATCGGCGTGCCGTGACGGAACGCCGCCGCGCGCGTGTCGCGCGGTATCGCCGTTGCCGTGCCGGGAGACCGCGCGATGCCGTCCCCGTTCAGGCCAGTGTGTGTGACGCACCCGCACGCGTCAAGCGAGGCCATGCGCGCACGATTACCGGGCATCCCGCGCATCGGGTGCCCGGATCGCCGGTTCAGGATCCCGCTGCAACTGTCGCGCGGCTCGACCGAGGGATTGTCCGGCGTCGCGATTTATATCATGCCGTGATATATAATTCGAACAGGCCTCGCTGACCGTGCACGCCCGATGAATTGGCGGAAACGACAGGTCCGAAGCGGGCAAGGAGGCGTCATGGTGATCAACAGCGAACTCGAAATCGGCTACCTCGTGGTTGCGTTCGCGCTGCTGGGCGTGATTCTGATCGGCGCGCTGCTGACGTCGCTGCATCTGGGAGACCGCTGGCATCCGAAGCTGATCGGCGCGGTAATCGGTGCGCTGCTCGGTATCGCGCTGATCGAAGCGATCCCGATGATGACGTGAGCACGCATCGCATCGCGCATCCGGAACACGCGGATGCCGGCCGCGGCCATGCCGGTGCAAGACGTCGCGGCGGCGGGCATTCGGCGTGATAAGGCGTGACATTCTGCGTAACGCGATGCGATGCGACGCGGCACGTCATGCGCGGCGCACGATTCCGATCTGGACACACTGTGCGGCGCCGATTCTTCCTATGAAAGCCCCCGTCGATCGCCCGGCGTTTGCGCGCATGCGGACGCCATCGGCGCGCCACCGTTGCCGGCGTGCCGAGCGGGAGCACCTACAATGGAAGCACCGTTACGCTTGATCTATCGGCGCTGCGAGATCTTCGAGATTTGCGCGAGCGCGCTCGTCGCGTCGCGCGTGCGCTCACCGCGGACGCATCGCCGGCCCGTCGGCCATTCCTGCCGGAGGCAACATGGAACACGGCATCGTGCAGACCATCGTGCTTCTCGCCATCCTGGCGCTCGCGCTGCTGTTCTTCGCGGGACAGCACGGCCGCGACCGGTTGCGCGACAAGCTGCATCACAAGCCGCTGCGGCGGCCGCATCGCTCGCGCTCGCATCGTCATCCGTGAGCCAGTTCCAGCCGGACGTTCGATTCGCCCGGTAACCCGTGCATCCCTCCGCGATGCGTATCGGCACACGCATGACGCGCCTATACACCCCACATCACATGCTGCCCGTGCTTGCTGGCTTCGCGCATCATGTCCAGCAGCGGCCAAGCCCGTTGCGCCAGCCCGCCCGGCAGCGGCTGCACGTCCGCATGCAGCGTCTGCGTCGAACGCTCATGCGCATGCTCGCGGACATTTTCTTCGTCGATCGCCTGCTCGAGGCGCGCGATGGCTGCCGGCAGGTCGTCGGGGAGTATCACGCCCCTGACGTCGAGCCCTTTGCCGACCAGCCCGAGCAGATACTGCGCGAGATCGCGCAGCATCACGATATCGGGGGAAGCGGATGAACGAAACGTCACCATCATCGCTCGTGCCTTGTGTCGTTGTCGTGGATGCCCGACGCCGCACCCGTGTTCATGGTCGCCGGGTGCGGCGAGGCCCCCGGCCGCCCCGTCACGATGCCGCGGCGCGGTCCGGCCCTCAGGGGTCAGGCATTCGCCCGGCAACGTGGCTCCAGACGTCGCCCGGTTCGTCGCCGGTATCGTGTTCGAACGGCCCGAAGGCCTGCTTTGATTTTATATCACGTTGTGATACATTCAAGCAGCCGGGCTGAACGACGGTTACTGCTGGACGAGCTCGACGCGGCGGTTCTGCGTGCGACCCGCATCATCGCCGTTCGATGCGACCGGCGACAGCGATGCAACGCCCTTCGCGGTCAGGCGTGCCGGCGCAATCCGATAGGTCGTCGCGAGTGCCTGCGCAACGGCTTCGGCGCGCTTCTGCGACAGGTCGACGTTGTGCGCGAACTGGCCCTGGTTGTCGGTATGGCCGACGATGTACACCTTCAGGCCCGGGTTGGCCGTCAGCAGCTTCGCCATCTCGTCGAGCTGCGGCTTCGATTCCGGTTTCACCTGCGCCTTGTCGGTATCGAAATAGATGCCGTACAGCGCGACCTTGCCGGTCGCCGCGAGCCCTTTCTGCAGCGTGCTCGAATCGACCACCTTGACCTGCCCGGTCTCCATCGGCTTCACCTCGACGACTTCCTCATAGACGGCCGTGCGATTGTTCGACGCCGAATCGTCCATGATGTGCAGGAACACGTAGGCGTCGCCCGATGCGCGCGGCAGCTTCGCGAGGATCGTGCGGTGCTTGCCGCCGAAATTGGCCGGGCCGCCGCCCGCCTTGCGCAGGCGTCCCGAGTTGATCACGAGACTCTGGAAGTCGCCGCTCTTGCCGCATTGCTCCGCCGTGCAGCGGAACAGGATCTGGAAACCGCCCTTCTGCAATGCATCGAGATAGTTGCGCTCGACTTCCAGCGTCGAGCGGCCGCCGCCGATCGAGTACGAGATCCGCGTGACCTTGCCTTCCAGATTCAGGCCCTTCGCGGTCTTCTCGTCTTCGATCGGCTGGTTCGGCAGGAAGGCCTCGTCGAACGGCGTCTGCGAATAGGCGCTGATGGTCGCGCCCGCAAAGCGCGTGAGCAGCGGATGGTCTTTCGAGCCCGGTTCGTCGCCGGCGGCGGCGAATGCCAGCGTGGACAGCGACATCAGTACGGCGGCGGACAGCGCACGGCGGCCACCGCGCATGATATGGAATGCGGACGATGCTGCGTTCTTCATTGAGTCTCTCGGAAAGGATTTGTTGTTCGATTTAATGCGGCGAAGCCGCGCGAATCTTACCAAATCTTTCCGGAAAATCTCATCGATAATTTTCTATTACTGACGATCTGACGCGGCACGTCATATTGAATCGTTTACAAGCGTGCGCGAGCGCCTTTCGTGTGCATTGCTACCCGACGTTCATCGGCAGCAGCACCATCTGCTTGCCCTCGACGTGCAGCCGCGCCTGCAACTCGACCGGCGTCTGGTTGTGCAGCCACGCAGTCAGGAAATTCACGCGCTTGAAGATCAGCTTGCTCGCGAAGCACACGCTGTTCGGAAACTCGTTCAGCGTGGCCGACGCGAGATTCATGAACTCGACGACCGGATTCGTGCCGAACCCGATCCGGTAATCCGCCGCGATGCCGTTGCGCCTGCAATGCGCGACGTAATAGTCGAGCGATTCGGTGATCGTGTGCCGCAGCCGCTCGAGGTGCTCGTGCCCGTCGTACGCCTTCGCGTCGACTTCGCCGACCGCGAGGAAGATCACGTTGCGGAAATGTCCGGGGAACAGCCGGTTGACCCACAGCAGCGCATGCATGCTCGCGCCGCGATGCTTGCCGACCAGCAGCACCGCGGTCGGTAGCGACGGGTCGGGCTTGCCCGGCGCGCTCGCTTCGTCGACCGCCGGCGGCGCACCGGAGAACAGCGCATCCTCCTTCGCGAGCTGCTCGCGCGTATACGCATAGTGCCGGTTGATCATGAAGCACAGCGCAATCACCGCGCTCGTCACGAGCACCGTCAGCCAGCCGCCGGCCGTGAACTTCTCGATCAGCGTGATCACGAGCACGGTCGACGTGACGACCAGCCCGAGCGCGGTCAGGCAGAAATGCTTGTACCAGCCGCGATCCTGGCGGCGATGCCGCCACCAGTAAGTGCTCATGCCGAGCAGCGACATGCTGAACGTCAGGAACACGTTGATGCTGTACAGCACGACCAGCACGTCGACGTTGCCGTGGGTCCACAGCAGGATCAGCAGGCTCGACATGCCGACGACGATGATCCCGTTCTGCCGCACGAGCCGCGTCGACAGGTCGCGGAAATGGCGCGGCACCCACGAGTCGGACGCCATGTTCGACAGCACCGCCGGGCCGTCGAGGAAGCCGGTCTGCGCGCCGACGAGCAGCAGCCCGGCCTCGAACGCGAGCACGGCCGCGAGCAGCGCATGCCGCGCGAACGACGAGCCGAGGCCGAGGTGGTCGATCACGCTGCCGAACACGACCGCGTTGAGCGTCTGCCCTTCGACCGGCTTCGCGTGCCACAGCATGTAGAGCAGGATGATCCCGCCGGCCGTGAACGCAAGCGACGTCGCCATGTACCACATCGTCACCTTGCCGCTCGGCACGCGCGGCTCCGCGAGCATGTTCACGTTGTTCGACACCGCCTCGAGGCCGGTGTACGTGCCGCCGCCGAGCGAGAACGCGCGCATCAGCAGCGCGAGCATCACGAAGGTGCCGAGCGACTGCGACATCGTATGCGCTTCGTGCACCGCATCGGGGACGATCGACACGAGATGGTCGCCGTGCACCGCGACGCCGTAGACGATCAGCCCGAAGTGCAGCACGACGAAACCGAGGAAGATCGGCAGCAGCACGATGATCGATTCGCGCATGCCGCGGAAGTTGAGGCCGGTCATCAGCAGGATCAGCACGATCTCGGTCGTCAGCTTGAACGCCTGCGCACTGACCGGCAGCAGACTGAAGAACGCGTCGACGCCGCTCGCAAGCGACGTCGCGACCGTCAGCACGTAGTCGACGAGCAGCGCCGCGCCGGACACGAGCCCGGGCTTTGCCCCGAGCAGCGCGGTCGACACGCGGTAGCCGCCGCCCCCTGTCGGGAACAGTTCGATCACCTGGTTGTAGCCGAGCGCGATGATGAACACCGTCGCGGCGGTCGCGAGCGCGAGGAACAGCGCGAGCGGGTGGTGCTGGCCGAGCGCGAGGAACGCCTCTTCCGGGCCGTAGCACGACGACGACAGGCCGTCGGCGCCGAGGCCGACCCACGCGAGCAGCGGCGTGACCGCGATCGCATGGCGCGTGCGCGGATCGAGCGGGTCGAGCGGTTTTCCGACGAGCAGCTGCCAGACCTTCTGGAGTGTGGCCATGATCCCTCCGGAACGCGCGACGCGCGGGCGTCACTTCTCTAAAAATAAATGAGTTCCGGTAAGGCCGCCAGTCGGCGTATTCCATAGTGCGGCGTCGGGTATTGGCCGCGGCGCTTTCAAAACGCCGACATCATGCAGACAGCCTCGCTACAACCGGTGCAGCCCGACGCTCGTGGGGCGGCGCGAGACGTCACGTCACGTCACGTCAAGTCACGTCGCAGCGTGCACCGCCGCGCCAGCGGTCTCGGCGATCATGCGCCGCAGCTCGGGCACGCACGAACCGCACTGCGTTCCGCATTTGAGCTGCGCCTGCAGGCCCGCGAGCCGCTCCGCCGGCGTCGCGGACGCCGGGCACGCGGCAAGCGCGGTCTGGATCTCACGCTCGCTGACGCCGACGCAGTTGCAGACCGCGCGGCCGCGCGCGGGCGCGGCCTGCAGCGGCACGCGCCCCGCGAACAGCAG
>NZ_JAAGPL010000291.1:0-8091 GCF_017104785.1 Burkholderia sp. Ac-20353
TCGCGGCTGCGCGAAACGACCTGCAACTCTGAGTCATGCTCTGACATAGGTGTCCACCTCCGTTTGGTGGACACATGCTGGCCTCTCAGAGCGTCACTGGGTAGACGTCGTTAGTCGATCGCATACGTTTGATCGAGCTTCGGCTGACGTTGTTGATCCAGTTCGTCTCTGATTTCCTGTAGTGACCTGATCATCGCGGTGTCTCGCAAGTGAGCGTTATTCGTGTTGTTCATCGATAACTGCTGAGGGTGCCGCGAGAGAGACAATCAGCGGCGCCACGAGCCCGGATCCGCGTAACGCTTCAAGCCAGCACTCGGGAATTCCGCCAAGGCCAAACCGGATGCCGGCGAGGCCGCCGGCGACCGCGGCAGTCGTATCCGTATCGTTGCCAAACAGGATCGCGCTCCGGATGACTTCCTCGTACGATGACGCTTCCAGCGCTTGTTTCGCCGACCATATCGTGTCAAGCACGTACCCGGTCCCCCGTGTGCGATCCGTCGTCGGAAAGCGTCGCAGCATGTCCAACTCGGCGAGAAATTGCTGGCCCGACCGGTGATCGGGCCACGCTTCGTAAATCGTCTGGAGTCTCTGGTCAGCCCATGGCCAAGGATCGTCGGCTGTCTGCAGATAACCCCTTGCCACGAGACAGTAGAACGCACAAGCAACCAGCGAGCGGGGATGCGCGTGGGTCGGCAGCGACTGCAGATGGGCATCACGCACAAGATCCTCATCGGCCCCGCTATGCCACAGCGCCAGCGGCAGCACGCGCATTAGCGAGCCGTTGCCGTTGTCCATCTCCGAGGCACCGCCGGATTCGCTTGGCGGTACGCCATCGGCGAGGTTATGCAGCGCCTCAGCGGTCTGCACGCCGATATCGAACACATCACCGTCGACGGCCATATAGCCTTCGCGCATCCATTGCACGAGCCGTTCCGTGAAGTCGGTCAGCGAAAATTTGCCGCGCTCGACCAGGCTGGCGAGCAGACATAACGCTTGCGCACCATCATCCGACCAGGTGCCGAGCGGCACGCCGGCGTGCGAGCGACGAAAGCCGGCCGGCGGCACCATGTCGATCAGCTCGCGAGCGGGAAGCCGTTCGGGCGGGTGAAACTCATAACACACGCCGACCGCATCGCCGGTCAGCAAACCTACGAGGCCGCCTAGCGCGGTGTGGTTTTTGTATTGATGCGCCAGTGCTGCGAAGTTGTTTTCAATGGACAATTCGGTTCTCACTGTTGGTGGGACAAGACGATCCCCGGTCACATCGACCATTGCTGGTGCGTGATGGACAGGGGCCGCGCGTGGGTTGAGCGGGGATGTCAGGCTACCGCTTCCCACGGCAGCTTCAGATCATCGCGCCCAAAATGCCCGTATGCAGCGGTGGGATAGTAGATCGGCCGCAACAGGTCCAGGGTGTCGATGATCCCTTGCGGACGAAGGTCAAACTCGCGCGCGAGGTGAGCGGCGATGTCTCGTCGTTCCTGCGTTGCAGTCCCATACGTCTCCACAACGAAGCTGACCGGCTCGGCAACGCCGATGGCATAAGCCAGTTGAACCAGCGCACGGCGGGCCCAGCCACGCGCCAC
This sequence comes from Burkholderia sp. Ac-20353, assembly GCF_017104785.1. NCBI lineage: Bacteria > Pseudomonadati > Pseudomonadota > Betaproteobacteria > Burkholderiales > Burkholderiaceae > Burkholderia > Burkholderia sp. Ac-20353. The sequence goes on from NZ_JAAGPL010000291.1 coordinate 1,587, forward strand.
GACCTGACGGGCGAGGAAACGCGCCATATACGCCGCAGATCGGTCCACCTTCGACGGATCCTTGCCCGAAAACGCACCGCCACCATGAGGCGCGGCGCCGCCATAGGTATCGACGATGATCTTGCGGCCGGTCAGTCCGGCGTCCCCTTTCGGTCCTCCGGTCACGAATCTTCCGGTCGGGTTGATCAGCGTGCGCAGCGACGTGGCGCGCAATGCTTCGGGAATCACTGGATCGATGACATGCTTTTGCACGGCATCTCGCAGCTCTTCGAGATCGACGCCGTCATCGTGCTGGGTCGACAGGACGACAGCCTCGATGGCCTGCGGTCGTCCATCGACATAGCGGAACGTGACTTGAGATTTCGCGTCGGGCTGCAGCCAAGGCAGCACGCCGGTTTTTCGCAGTTCGGCCTGCCGGCGGACGAGGCGATGCGCATACACGATCGGCGCGGGCATCAACTCGGGCGTTTCGTCAGTTGCGTAGCCGAACATCAGCCCTTGATCGCCGGCACCAAGCATGCCATCTGCGCGGTCGACGCCCTGGCTGATGTCCCGCGATTGGCCGTTAAAGCGGATCTGAATCTCGCAGCGGTCGGGCGAAATGCCTGTCTCGGCATCGCGGTACCCGGTTTCGCGCAGCACGTTGCGCACGAGGGAAGGTGCAGATTCACGCACAGCGTGAAAATCGCCGATTCGCTTCGTTTTGAACTCGCCCGCGACGATCACGCACTGGTCGGCGAGCAACGTCTCGCACGCTACTCGCGCTTGAGGGTCTCTCGTGAGGAACGCATCGAGGATGCGATCGGAGATCCGGTCGGCAAGCTTGTCAGGATGGCCCTCGGAAACGGATTCCGAGGAAAACAGCCCATTTTGAATTGTCATGACACTCTCCTGTTTAGTCGCGTTCGACAAATTGTCGGGGGCGGCAATCTGGATCAAATCCCCCCGGTCCTTTCCCTGAAGGGCGGCAGACCAGCCGCATGCCAAGCAACGATCGCGATCAGCGCAAGAGAATCAGCTGAGGCACGGCGTCGGCGCCGCACCAGACGATCGCGTTCTGTCCGTGTTTTTGACCGAGCGCCTTCGCGATATCGAGTGTCGCACCGAGCACGAGGAAACTCGCTTCACCAGGCCAGTCGTTGAACGGATGTTTGCCGATGCCCTCGATGAACGTGAGTCCGTGTTCCTCGAGTTCGCGCGCCAGCGCCTCCTGCCGTGCGGCATTGGCTTCAGGGCTCAGATCCTGGCTGAATGGATTGCAAGCGGTGATGAACGCGCTACCCGTGACTTGACGGGCATCGTACATTGCGGCGAGCGTCGGGTTGAACTGGCCGACTTGCAGCGTCGTCGGCGTGTCGCCGGCTACGTGGTAATGCGTCTCCAGATAGGCCTGGATCGTGTCGCGTGGAATATCTGACTCTGGAAACAAAAAACCCTCCGAAATATAGGAGGGTCGACGCGTTACCCGCTTGGTTGCTCTCTCAGGAGCCACATCCGCTTTCGCGATCCACCTTGCCCGGGGAGGCAGGTTGGCTTGGGCGTCGACCCAATTCAGAATGCGCAGCAATTTAATCACGTGCGCTCGAAGTATGTCAAACATCACTTGTACTTCGTGAAAACCAACCAGTTACTGCAAATGGTGGGACGCGGCGGACCTGCTCCGGGCTCGCCGGAGCAGGTCCATGCGCTGCGCGTTCCTCCAACCGCTCGTTCAAGAAGGGCGTATCGCCATCATCATCGAGTCGTAGTGAGCGGCGGTGAAAATGGTCTTTGAGAGCGGAAAGCGCGCCGGCTGTCACGGGAATGCAGGGCGAGGGTGTCAAAAAATCAAAAGCGAAACCCATCAGCTGCGCGATACAACTGCGCTGGCCGCTGAGCGCCACGTAGAAATTCACCCTCGAGCTCGATCAGACTGGGTTCGTCTTTCAGGCGCCTGCGGAAAACACTTTTGTCGAGCGGTCGACCCAGGATGACCTCACATGTCCGTTGCAGTTCGGTGAGCGTAAACCGCTCGGGTAAAAGGTGTAACGGCAGCGCGGCGCGCTGCACCTTGTCGCGCAGTGTCGCCAACGCCGCGGACAACAGTTGGGCGTGATCGAATGCGAGCAGGACTTCAGGTGCGAAAGCGTCCACCCATGCAATCGCTTCGGTTTTTTTTCCAGCCACAGCGGAAACCTGATCGCGCGGCAAAAGTGCGTAGTACAGCACGCTCAGCGACCAGCCCCGAGGATCGCGCCTGGCGCCGCTGAACGTCGCGACCTGCTCCAGAAACGGCACGTCGACGCGGGTTTTCCCTGAGAGTACACGTCGGGCTGTGTCATCGAGGCTGTGATCACCATCCGGATCGAGCACCCCGCCAGGCAGTGCCCACGTGCCTTGTTCAGGCGCGTTTGCGCGTTTGACGAGCAGCACTCGCAAGCTGTGGTCGTGGATCGTAAACAGCGCGACATCGGTCGTGACCAGGGGGAATAGTTTTTTCATCTTCACTCTTAGTTGCATTTTCCCACTATCTTGTCTATGGTACTAAGTAGTGTACTGCAACTAAGTCAAGCGAGCGAGGCTGGCGCTGCTCCTGCCTGGCTGCACGAACTGGCATCACGGCGCCGCACGGTGACAGGAGGCATGCATGGCCGGCATCGGTGGCCAGTGAAATCGATACTTGATAGGGAGATAAGCATGCAAAAGATCTGGACGGAAGAAGACATCACGCTCGAAAACCTGGTTGCCCACATCGTAGATTCGGGCATGGAGTGCAAACTCCAGCAAACAAGGATATTGCTGCATACGGCAAGCGGAATCGGATATCTCATTGGCCTGGATGAGGAAAGAAAATTTATCCGGTTCATGACCTATCTGCCGGTGGCCAAGGACGCGTCTGATGAGCAAAAGCGCGAACGCGAGCACCGGTTGAACGCCGAAGTCTTTATGGCGTCGTTCTGGCTGGATGGTGACAATGACCTGGTGGTCGACTACCCGTTGAGCTATGGCCACGGACTCATTCCGGGCCAATTCATGACCATCGTGCATCGTTTCGGGTCGATACTCGAGCACGTCATGGGGACAAAAAACGAAGACGGCCTTATCACCCTCGGTCAGAAATGCCAGGAGCAAGAGCAAGAAGATGGGAGCGACCTAGCCAGCTTCGATCGCTGCTCGGGTGACGGGGTAAGGCTGGTGCATTGATGGTGCCACATGTGATCGTTCTGGTGGTCGATCCGGACGGGCCTCTCACAAGCCCGAGAGTATCGCTATTTGATATAAGGTGTTGGCCGCACCTGCGTACCGCACCGACGCTCACCAACTCGTCGATTGGCCCACCAGGCCAATCGACCCCGCTATGTCATTGGCCAACTGCGTATGGGGCTGCGTGCGCTCGCCGGTGACGTGGGCTGCGCCGGCGAAGTAGCGGCGGGGCGACAATCAGCACGTTCTACGCTTCGATGGGTGTGGCGTCGTCGCTCGGCGTAGACACGCCCGATTCTGACGCCGCGTTTGCCGGCAGCAGCGTCGGTGGCGCGCTGTCGTAGACGTTGGCGGGAATGCCGTCCAGCTTTTTCAGCAGGGCCGCGATCATGAGGTCGAGTCGCTGCTCGACGAATCGAACCAGCGCGTCGGGCGGCAGCTCGGATTGCGTGGCCTGCCATTCGACAATGTCCGTCGGGATCAGATGTGTCTTCAGCACATCGAGGAACGCCTCGCGCTCCATTGGGGTCGTCCCCACGTACGCGCCCAAGTAGTCCAACGGATTCTTGTTGGAGATTTTGAGGTTGGTGATTTGCGGCAGGTAAGCGATGTTCAGTAGGCTGTCCACCCGATATTTCGTTTCCAGGTTGGACTTCCATACGAAATCGGTCGGAAAAATGTGGTGAAGGTTCGGCCGGTCCGTCAACGTGTAGTACACGTTGTTGAGGACGGGCGCGTGGCCCTCAGCCCAGTCGCGCGGGTGGTGGTGCGCGTAGAATGCGAGAATCGCCCGCGCGAGGCCACCACGTGTGGAATATTCGGCCATTCGCAACGAATTCCGGTCGAGGGTGAAGCCCTCTTTGAACACGCTCGAACCGTCGCCGTCGCGCAGACGATCGATGTGCTGCCAGAGCCCTGTGGTGTTGCTGAGCAGGTCGTCTCGATGGAAGCACGAAAACCAGAAGTAACGCTGCAGCAGGGCGCTGCTCGGCGCCGGATTCTCGAAGTAATACCCGGTCAGGGTCATGTAGACGTAACGGTACGGCACCAGGTTCGGACCGTTCAGGCTCAAGACGTGGTCGAGGAAGCCCAGCGTCTTACGCATGGCCGCCTGCGCCGACTCCCACACCGCCTCGATTTCCGACGCCTTCAACTCGTTCAGGTACTTATCGGTGATGTTGAGCACCGTGGCTCGACCGTTGGTCTTCTGTTGGTGCAGACGAACGCACACGGCGACCATTTGCAGGAACGTCCAGTCGTCCAGGCGCGCATAGTTCGACACACCGAGGCTCTCGCGGAACGCTTGGATCAGGTCGCGGAGGTAAAAGCCCGAGGTACCGTTCGCGTCGTCAGCGGTGCGGTAGGTCTTGGCGACGACGATGTCGAAGATGCTTAGCGGCTTGCCGGCCTGGTTGACCCGCTCAAAAATCTGGCAGACCTCGGCCACCTCGATCCCGTGAAGCTCGATGAACGACAGGCGGTAGTTTTGGAGAATGCTCTGCATCGTCCGAAGGCGTACCCGTTCAGGCGCGTCGTAGGGCAGGCCAGCCAGTTTGCTGTCTAGCTTTCCGAAGTCGAAAATGATGTCGTGCAGCGACACTACGGTCCCTTCGTTGAAGCGTTTCTGCCGCCCTTTGTTGCGGATGAGAGCGCCGTTCTGATCGTCGATTTCGTCCCAAAAGAGGAACCGGTCGCGGTAGCTCATGTCGTCCGTCGGACCGTCCAACGCTATCGTCAGGTCGATGTAGACCATCGGATTCGAATCCTGGCCTTCGATCTTCCCGCCATAGATGGAGCTGTAAAGAGACGTGGTGCGCTGCTGCCCGTCGAGAATGTAACGATGTTCGGCCGCGTTCACCTGCTCGGTCAGGACATGGCCGCCGATGCTGCGATGGCTATGCAGCGTGAGTGGCGTCCGCCACACGAGGATGCTGCCCAGCGGGTAGAACTTGTAGACGCTGTCCCAGAGCATCTTGACGTTTCCCCGTTCCCAGACGACGTCGCGCTGAAATGTGGGGATCTGGTATCCGCCGGCCTGGATGTTCCCGAGGTAGGTCTGAATGCCGAAGTCAGTCGGCTTGATGCGATCTTGGTAGTTGCTCATGCGTGGTCTCGCTGCTGTCCGGTTTGCCCCGTGGCTCAACGCACTATACCAGTGGCCCGCAGTCGGATTTCAACCATGGGCACTGGTCAGCGCTGCCTTTCGTCCGGCCCGGTTCCCGCGTATCGCAGCCGCCATCCCTAGCTGACGCGAGCAAAGGGTTAGCGATGTATTGGAACCATGACCGCAGAATCACTTCAACGCGACGCCACACTCCGAGCAGAACTTCGCTGTTTTTCCGTTGGCCGCGGCGCATTGCGGGCAAGCGGTCGAGCTGACCCTCACCTCTCAAGCCCGCGCGACGTTCACTCAGAAGCCTGCACCGACGCTACCAACTGCTTCTGCAGCTGCAAATCGGTCGCAGATGCATCAGCGCGCGGACTCAGCGCCCACTGTGCATTGTGAACCAAGATGTTCCTCGCCTCTGACTTAGCCATGAACGTCAATCGGAAGATCGTGCCGATGATCTTTCGGTGCTTGCTGGCATACACTCGCTGCCACATTGAAGCGTGTTCCTCAATGAATTCGTCAAGCATGCGCTGCGTCGACGTAACGAGTTCATCGTCATCTTTGCTGACGTATAGCTTGTCGCCACGATTGAATAGTTTCGTTACGTCAATTGCGAGGATCCCGCGATGTCCGGAGCCGACCTCCGCCGCGAGCCGTGCGCCAAGCTGATTACACGCGTCACGGACGTTTGCCTGGAGCTTGCTCAGGCTGGTTACCCGCTTGCATTCAACCCATACCTTCTTGCGATCGATCCTGATACCTGTATCGCTGTCTGCGCTCAAGATCGCTTCGACCCCGCGGTCAGGGTGGTGTGCTCGCGCGGCCACACATGCCTCGAACAGGAAATTTCTTGCCACCGTAGAATTCGGAGTCTCGTCGGCCGCGTTCACCGGCCCATTCACAGCCTTCTCAAGCTTCTTGGCAATCGAGGTCAATTGCTGTGCAGGAAGGCTTCCGAAGGCCCGATGTACGCCAACGAAATCGAATATTTCAAACATGGAACTCACAAAATCCGGGAATATCTCTCGGCCCTCCTGATCCGACGCGGTGCGGTATGCGTCCTTCCAACGCCGCAGCACCCTTTCATACTAAGCTTTCCGAAAGTATTGTCATTGTCATGAGACAATGGACGAATGAAATCGAAACGCACATCGGACGGCCGGAAACTGGATCACGCGACCTTGCAGGCGATGCGTCAGCAAGCGGTGAAGG
>NZ_JAAGPL010000292.1:0-7853 GCF_017104785.1 Burkholderia sp. Ac-20353
TGGCCGCCAGCGGCGCGCCGCCGGCGCCGGCACCGTGCGGCGCGGTCGCGCCCGGCAATGCCGCCTCGACATAGTCGAGAAAACGCCGCCGGAACGTGTCCGCGGAAAACCGCTCCGCGTTCGCGCGGCACGCATCGGGCGTGAAGCGCTGCGGCGCGCGCTCGAATTCGTCGACGGCCGACACGATCGCATGCGCGGTCTGCTCGTCGAAGAACAGCCCGGTCGGCAGCGCGGCCGACTGCGGATCGAGCACGGTCTCGAGCGCGCCGCCCTTCCCGTACGCGATCACGGGCGTGCCGCACGCCTGGGCCTCGACGACCGAGATGCCGAAATCCTCCTCGGCCGCGAACACGAACGCCTTCGCGCGACGCATCCGGTCGTGCAGCACCGCGAACGGCTGGTAGCCCATCACCTCGACGTTCGGGCCAGCCTTCGCGCGCACCTTCTGCATTTCCGGGCCGTCGCCGATCACGACCAGCTTGCGCTCGGGCGTCTTCGAGAACGCCTCGACGATCAGGTCGATCTTCTTGTACGGCACCATCCGCGATGCGGTCAGGTAGAAATCCTCCTTGACCGTGTTCAGCGAGAACGCGTCGACGTCGACCGGCGGGAAAATCACCGCGGCGTCGCGCTGGTAGACCTTCTTGATCCGCCGCGCGATGAACGCGGAGTTCGCGACGAAGCCGTCGACCGCGTTCGCGGTGCGCGTGTCCCAGTTGCGGATGTAATGCAGGATCATCCGCGCGAGCAGCGACTTCGGCCCGTGCGTGAGATTCGACTGCTCCAGATACTGGTGCTGCAGATCCCACGCGTAGCGGATCGGCGAATGCACGTAGCTGATGTGCACCTGGTCGGGCCCGGTCAGCACGCCCTTCGCCACCGCGTGGCTGCTCGAGATCACGAGGTCGTAGTCGGACACGTCGAGCTGCTCGATCGCGAGCGGCATCAGCGGCAGATAACTGCGGTACTTGGTGCGCGCGAACGGTAACTGCTGGATGAACGACGTCGTGACCGGCTTGCCGCGCACGAACGCGCGGTCATCGAGAAAATCGACGAGGCTGAACAGGTCCGCGTCCGGGAAGCACGCGACGATCTGCTCGAGCACCCGCTCGGCGCCTGCATACGTGACGAGCCAGTCGTGGACGATCGCCACGCGCAGCGGCCGGGCCGGATGGCGCGCGGACGCCCGTTCGACCGACAGGGCGCGGCGCCGCACGGCGTCGCCGGCTTCGGCCACGGCGGCATCGGCCGCGGCCACATTCAATACGGCGTGTTCCGCCAGATCGCGATTCATACAGTTCTCCTCGCATTGAGACGGACAAACAGATCGCGCACGAGCGCGCGCAAGCCAGGCGTCATCGTGAGCGACCACGCGACGTTCAGCACCAGCACGATCGCGCACATGCCGATCGACTCGACGAGCCCCGGCCACGCCTGCGCGAGAAACAGGCTCGCCAGCAGGAACGCGAGATGCGCGGCCATGTCGAGCACGATCGCGCGCATCCGGATCGCCGACAGGTACAGCAGCACGCCGTAGTCGACGAGCGCGCGCGCGGCGACGACGACAGCCGCGCCGACCAGCCCGAAATGATGAATGCCGAACCACAGGCCGCCGACGAAGAACGGCATCTGGACGAGCCCGGCGAATGCCGCGCGGGCCGGGTTGACCTGCGACTGGATCAGGATCCGCGTGACGCTCGCCTGCCCGACGAGCCACACGCTGATCACGAGCACGCGGCCGACCGGCGCCGAATGCGTGGCGAGATCGGGGCCGACCCACAGCGTCAGAAATGGTGCGAGCGCGAAGATCGCGACGATGCCGACCGGCGTGAACACGCCGTTCAGGAATTCGAGCGACTGCCGCGCGAGCGTATCGGCATGGTCGCGGCCGACCGCCGACAACCGCGGGAACAGCGTGCGCACGAGTGCGTTCGGCAGCATGTTCAAGCGCGTGACGAGGTTCTGCGGCACCGTGTAATAGGTGACGAACTTCGCGCCCATGCCTGCGCCGAGCATCACGCGGTCGAGCGTGTCGGCGATCATGCTCGTGGTGCTCGCGATCAGCATCCAGCCGCCGAAGTTAAACAAGCCTTTCGCGGTGCCCCACTGCGGCGGATCGATGCGCCGGATGCCGAGCACCTTGATGCTCGCCTGGCCGAGCATCACCGCGGCGATCAGGCGCGCGACCACCGCCGCGGCCAGCACCGTCTGCAGGTTCGGCGCGATCCACCACGCGGCGCCGAGCGGCAGCAGCTGGAACAGGAACGTGCCGATCGTCTGGTTCGTGTTGAACACGCCGAAGCGCTCGGCGCCGTTGATCGCGCCGGCGAACACCCACGACACGTTCGCGAGCGGAATCGCGAGCGCGAGCCACGGCAGCGCGAGATACACCTCGTGCTGCATGTCGGCCGACACCTTCGTGAAATACGCGGTGTAGACGAATGCGCCGAAGTAGATCAGCAGCCCGCCCACGATGCCGGTGCCGAGGTTCAGCCAGAACGCGCTCCAGAACACGCGCGCGCTTTCGTCCGCGTCGCCGCTCGCGAGCGCCTTCGAGATGTGGTTCTGCGCGGCCATGCTCATCCCGAGATCGAGGATCCCGAAATAACCGATCAGCGTCCATACGAGGCTGACGACGCCGTAGCGCTCGACGCCCAGCGCGTGGATGTACGCGGGCACCGTCACCAGCGACACGAAGGTCGGCAGGATCAGCCCGATGAAATTGATCGAAACGTTCTTGAGAATACCTTTGTCCATGCTCCCGCCTTCTGCTGCGTGATGAGCCGCGTGATGACGATGGGGGCGCCGCTGCGCTTGCCGCCCGTCACGGCTTCCAGCGATACATCAGCACCTTGCCGCGTGCGTCTTCCTCGACGAACACGAGGTACTCGCCGCTCTCGCGCCGGTACGCGCTGATGCCGAACGGCACGTCGACCCAGCCCGACGCCCTGCCGACTTCCGGTCCCGGGTTCATCACGCCAAGCTCCTTGCCGGTTTCCTTGTCGTACACGTGGATCTTGCCGACCGGCTCCACCGTGAAGATGTAGCGGCCCTCGACCGTGATCCCGATCAGGTCCAGGATCGGCTTCGCGTCGAGCTGCCACGGCAGCGCGACCGTGTAGCGCACCACCGGCGAGCCCGTCGACCACTTGTCGAAGCGCACCAGCACGCGGCCGACTTCCTTGTTGATGCCCGGCTGCGGCGGCGCGTCGGCCGTATAGCCCGTCACATACAGCGTGTCGGTCTGCGGCTCGTAGATCGCGCGGCGCAGCTGCGTGAACGGCTGCGGCATCGGATAGGTCGTGACCTTGTCGTACGCGTAGATCGGGTTGCCGGCCTTGTCGACGCCGCCGTACTGGAACCGGTGGATGCCGCGCACGTCGCTCGTGCGCCAGATGTCGCCCTTCGTGTCGACCCACCAGCCCCAGCCGCCCGCCTTCGCCTTGCCCGTCGTGTTCGTCTCGAACTCGTCGGCGTCGAGGCGGCCGTTGCCGTTCGCGTCGCGCCAGATCCAGTCGCCGCCCGGCGGCTTGTTCGGCACGTTGTCGACGGGCCGCGCGCGGCCCGCGAGCAGACCCGACGGGATCGCGACCTCGCCGTCGCGTTTCGGATCGAAGCGGTAGATCTTCAGGTGATCCGCGTACATGTCGGTCAGGTACAGGAACGTGCGGCCATCGAGGCGGCGCGCGATCGGCATGCCCGGCCACTGGTCGGTGTGGAACACCGGATCGTCCGGATACTTGAAGCGGTTCGACAGGAATCCTGCATACTTCCATTCCTGGCCTGCCGGCTTCGACAGGTCGAGCTCGAAACGCTTGTTGCCCGTGTACACGCTGTTCGGCCGCGCGGGGTCCATCCACGCGCCGTCGACGAACAGCAGCCCCTGCACCTGCCAGCGCAGCTTGCCGTCCGGCGTGTAGCTCTCGAGCACCGCGCCGAGGCCTGCGCCGATCGTGTCGTGACGCGGCCCGATGCCGTTGGTCGCGACGTAGATATTGCCGGCGCGATCGACGCCGACGCCCGTCAGTCCGTTGAAGCGCTGCGGGCCCGGCCGGCCGGCCACCGGACCGGCGAAGATGCCGCCACGCTCGCCGAGCGTGCTGGACAGCGTGTAGCCCTTGCCGCCCTTCGAGAAGATCAGGATCTGCTGACGCGGCCCGTTGTCGGCGACGAGCACGCGCCCCTTTGCGTCGACCGCGACGTCGACCGCGTCGGTGTTCTCCGGCAGCGCAGGCCCGTCATCGATCTTGCGGCCATCCGCGCGCACGTGCACGAGATGCGCGGGCCCGTTGAGCGTATCGGTCAGGAGCCACAGCGTGCCGTCGCCGGCGAGCGCGACGCGGCCCGGCTCGTGCGCGCTCCACGTGCCCTTCTTCTGCATCGTCTCGGCGTCGTAGACGTCGACTTCGTCATGCGTCGGGTTGGTCGCGAACAGCGTCTTGTCGTCGGCCGCGAGGCCGCCCACTTCCGCCTTCACCGCGCCCACTTCCGGCCGCGCGGCGGCCGGCACCTCGTTGACCATCATGAAGCTCGCGGCCATCCGCGCGCGGCCGGCATCGGCCCGTCCGCCAGGCGCCAACTGCGGCGCCGCGCGAAACGGCGCCGGCTGCTTCATGTCGCCGATCGTGCGCCGCGAGATGCCGAACCACTGCTTGCCCTTCTCCGGCCAGATGCCGGGCGACACGAGGTGGCCGCGCTCGTTGCCGACGCCGATCGCAACGTACGCATACTTGCCGTTCACCGCGACCGCATTGCCGCCCAGGTTGCCCCAGCCGTGCGTGCCGCCGGCGAAGCCGAGCATCTTGCCGTCCTGGTAGACGCTCGCCTCCGCGCCACTCTCGTCCCACGGCGCATTCGTATACACCTTGCCGTCGGGCGTCACCGCGATCGCGCGAATATCGATCTGCGTCCAGCTGCCGTCACCGTAGCCGTACGTATTGCCGATCCACGACGTCGTCGCGGGCAACACCGTTTCGGCCGGCGCGGCCCACGTCAGCCATGCCGCACCCATCGCGATGGCGGCCAGTATCAGACGTTGCAATGCGCTTCTCCACTCGATGCTTCAGCGATCCGGCAGCGCGGCCGCAGGCCGGCAAATGCCGCATCGCTAAATGGGTTTCAAACGACGCGATGCAGGTTACAAGCAAAAATAATCACAAGAAATTTGGAAATATTTGGGGATGTTTCTGAGCGGAATATCGAACCGGAACCCATCCGGGAACGCACCGAAAGGCGGCAATAACGACCGCCCGACGGGGTCGGAGCTGTAGAAAATGCCGCATTTCGCGGGCCGGCCGCGCGCCGCCGCCGTAAAAAAATTCCCGCCGCAGTGAAATGAATGGATATCGAATGTTTTTCGTCAGGGAAATAGCGTGCGTTTTTTTGCCGATTTCTTTTCCCTAGAATCGATTTCGATTCGATATTTCATTTAAAGGCATGCAATACGTTCACGCATCGAATGCGCGAGGCGCCGCGCGACCCGCGGCCCGTCGCATAGGAGCGGCGCGATGACGGTCCCGCGCACCGCCGACACGCCCGTGCCGCAACACGGCCGCATCGTGCAGCTCGACGGGCTGCGCGCGATCGCCGTGGGCGCCGTATTCCTGCAGCACGCGCTGAAGGCGCCGCTGTGGATGGGCGTCGACCTGTTCTTCGTGCTGAGCGGCCTGTTGATCACCGGCATCCTGCTCGACCGCAAGGCGCGCGGGCAGTCGTACTTCAGCCACTTCTACGCGCGCCGCGTGCGCCGCATCCTGCCGCCGTACGTGCTGCTGCTCGCGGTGTCGACGCTGCTGTTCGGCGCGAGCTGGCTGCCGCACTGGCCGTGGTTCGCGTTCTTCTCGACCAACATCGGACTGTCGCTCGGCAGCATCGGCCACGACAGCCTCAACGTGCTGTGGTCGCTCGCGGTCGAAGAGCAGTTCTACATCTTCTGGCCGTTCGTCGTGCTGTGGTGTTCGGAGCGTGCGCTACTGTGGATCGCGGCCGCGCTGATCGTGATCGCGCCGGTCCTGCGCGCGATCGCGACGCCGTGGTTCGACTCGTTCTGGCCGATCTACTACCTGACGCCGTTCCGGATGGACCTGCTCGCCGCAGGTGCGCTGCTCGCGATCGTGCTGCGCCGCGACCGGCGCGCGCTCGAGCCGTTCTATCCGCTCGCGGTCGTGGGCGCGCTCGTGGCGCTCGCGATCCTCGGCTGGCTGCACCTGTCGTTCCCGCGCTTCCGCGCGGCGAACACGCCGCTGTCGAACGCGGCGCTCTACAGCATCTCGCTGCTGCTGTGCACGTCGATCGTCGTGATTGCGCTGCGCGGCCGCGGCCTCGTGCAGCGCGTGCTGACGAACCCCGTGCTCGTCTACGTGGGCACGATCAGCTACACGGTGTACCTGATCCACCTGAGCGTGCTGTATGCGCTCTGGCCGCTGCACCTGAACCGCTACATGACCGCAGCGCTCGCACTCGCGATCACGCTCGCGTATGCAACCGCGACCTGGTACGGCTTCGAGCGGCGCCTGACGCGCGGCTCCGCGCGCGGCGTGCTGCCCGCGGCCGTCCGCACCACTGCCTGATTTTATTCATCGTTTCGACTAGGACATCGCCATGAGCCAAACTCGCAAGGCCATCATTACCGGGGTGACGGGGCAAGACGGCGCCTACCTGACCAAGCTGCTGCTCGACAAGGGCTACCAGGTCACGGGCACCTATCGCCGCACCAGCTCGGTCAATTTCTGGCGCATCGCCGAGCTCGGCGTCGACACGCACCCGAACCTCACGCTCGTCGAACACGACCTGACCGACGCCGGCTCGAGCCTGCGCCTGCTCGAACGCACGCAGCCGGACGAGGTGTACAACCTGGCCGCGCAGAGCTTCGTCGGCGTGTCGTTCGACCAGCCGTCGACCACCGCCGAAGTGACGGGCCTCGGCACGCTGAACCTGCTCGAGGCGATCCGCGTCGTCACCCCGAAGACGCGCTTCTACCAGGCTTCGACGTCCGAAATGTTCGGCAAGGTGCAGGCGATTCCACAGACGGAAACGACGGCCTTCTACCCGCGCAGCCCGTACGGCGTCGCGAAGCTGTTCGCGCACTGGACGACGGTGAACTACCGCGAGTCGTACGGCCTGTTCGGCAGCAGCGGGATCCTGTTCAACCACGAGTCGCCGCTGCGCGGCCGTGAATTCGTCACGCGCAAGATCACCGACACCGTCGCGAAGATCAAGCTCGGCAAGGCAACCCGCCTCGAGCTCGGCAACCTCGACGCGAAACGCGACTGGGGCTTCGCGCTCGAATACGTGGAAGGGATGTGGCGGATGCTGCAGATCGACGAGCCCGACACCTACGTGCTCGCGACCAACCGCACCGAGACCGTGCGCGATTTCGTGCGGATGGCGTTTGCGGCCGCCGGCTACCAGATCGAGTGGACCGGCAAGGGCGAACAGGAGCGTGGCCTCGACGCGTCGACGGGCAACGTGCTCGTCGAGGTGAATCCGAAGTTCTACCGGCCGGCGGAAGTCGACCTGCTGATCGGCTGCGCGGACAAGGCTAAAACCAAGCTCGGCTGGGCGCCGCAGACGACGCTCGAGCAGCTTTGCCAGATGATGGTCGAAGCCGACCTGACGCGGAACCGTCACCATGACACGTACTGAACGCCTGTCGCGCCGTGCATTCGTCACGGGCCTGACCGGCTTCACCGGCCGCTACATGGCGCAACGCCTCGAAGCGGCCGGCTATGAGGTATGGGGCACGGTCGCGCCCGGCGCGCCGCTGCCCGACGATCCGGCCCTCGCGCGCTGCACGCTGCTGCCGGTCGACCTGCTCGATCCGCAGGCGCTGCGCGCGGCCGCCGCCGACGCGC
>NZ_JAAGPL010000293.1:0-7906 GCF_017104785.1 Burkholderia sp. Ac-20353
CGCGCGGCGACCGCCTGCAGCAGCTCGGCGGCGCGCGTGTCGTTCAGGTGGCGCAGGCGGAAGTCGAGCGGGTCGATGCCCGCGAGCGCCGCGCATTCGTCGGCGAACGCGTCGTGCGCGAACGAGTTCGGCAGCGCCGACACGCCGCGCAGCCACGACGCGCGGACGAGCGGCGCGAGATCCTCGCAGACGAACCGGCGGTTCGGGCACGAGTACGGCGACACGGCCGTCCGGTCGCCCATCTCGAACACGCGCGGCTCGGGCGCGATCGCGCCGCTCAGCAGCGACGCGAGCAATGGTGCGTCGTTAGACGGATAGCGCGTCGAGAAGTCGTAGCCGAGCAGGTGGCCGTCGCGGCTCACGGTGCCGGTAACCCGCATCACCTGGCCGGCGCCTTTCGGTTCCCACGCATGCTCGTCGGCGCGCGACAACTGCACGCGCACCGGCTGCCCGACCGCGCGCGACAGCAGCAGTGCGTCGCCACACACGTCGTCCGCGCCATTGCGGCCGTAGCAGCCGGCAGCTTCCATCCGCACGATGTCGAGATCCGCTTCGTCGCGTTCGACGAGGGTCGCGAGGTCGTACCGCAGCGACACGGGGTTCTGCGTGCCGGACCACACGGTGATCGGGCCGTCGCCCGGCGCGCGGTAGTCCGCAACCGCGCAGGACGGCCCGATCGAGCCGTGCATCTGGAACGGCCATGCGTAGGTGCGCGTCAGCGTGGTCGAGCCGGGCTGCGCACGGATCGCGTCAACGTCGCCCTCTTCGAGCAGCATCCGCCGTTTCGCGGGTGCGGCCGCGATTGCCGCCGCCGGATCGTCGAGCGGCGTCAGCGCGGGATGCGGGCGCCAGCTCACGCGCAACTGGCGCGCCGCGCGGATCGCGTGCTCTTCGCGCTCGGCGACGACGCCGACGAAATCGCCGATCGCGACGACCGCGCGCAGGCCCGGCACGTCCGCGACCGACGCGCGATCGACGCCGGCGAGCGACGTGCCGACGAACGGTCCGCTGTCGATGCCCGCATACGGCGGCCGGATCACGCGGCCATGCAGCATGCCCGGCACGCGCACGTCGTGCACGAACGTCAGCATGCCGGTCGCTTTCGCGGGCAGGTCGACGCGCGGCGACGAGCGGCCGACGACCCGGTAGCCGGCCGGGTCCTTCACGTGCGCGTTCAGGTCGAGTTCGAGCGCGATGCGTTGCCCTGCGACGAGTTCGGCGAATGTGATGCGGCGCGCGTCCGGCTGCGCGGCGATGAAGATCGCGCCGTCGTCGGTGGCGAGCTGTCCGGCCGGAATGCTCCATCGCCCGGCGGCCCGTTGCAGCAGCGCATGCCGGGCCTGCGCGGCCGCGCAGCGAAGCGGCTGCGCGGAAATCTGGATCGTCGCGCTGGCGATCGTCGGCCCCTGGTTCGGAGTCGCCGCGGTGCTGCCGAGCACCATGCTCACGCGTGCGGCGGGCACGTCGAGTTCTTCCGCGACGATCTGCGCGAGCGACGTGCGGATGCCGGTGCCGAGATCGACGTGCCCGTTGAACGCGAGGATGCGGCCGTCGTCGAGGATCGCGACGAACACCTCGGGCAGGTCGAGCACGTACGACGACAGGCTGCCCGGCTGGCCGGGCGCGGGCCTGACGGGCGGCGCGGGCTGCCGGATCACGGTCAGGCAGCCGTCGCGCGCAAGCAGTTCGGAGCGATTCACGGATGGGGTGTCCTGTCGGGGCGGTGGATCCTGCGGTGCGCGTGCACGGGGTGCGCGCCGCTCGCGTCGTGAGACCGGCGCCGCGCCCGCTCGCGCCAATCCAGGCGGCCAAAAGCGGCGCGTCAATGGCGCGGCGGCGGACCGGTGCCGGCCGCCGCGCGCCTGTTCGCTACCGTGAGGTCGCAGCGGCGTGCGCCGCGTCGATCGCCACGATTGCGGCATCGAGCGGCATCACCGCCGCGTACTTCTGCTGCATGTCGAACAGGTTCGCGTCGTGCGGCGCGATCGCGCGGTCGCCGACGCAGTCGGACAGCACGAGCGGGCGAAACCCGTGCGACATCGCGTCGACGACGCTCGCGCGCACGCAGCCGCTCGTCACCGCACCCGCGACCAGCAGCGTCTGCACCGCGCGCTGCGTGAGCCAGGCGCTGAGCTGCGTGCCGAAGAACGCGGACGGCACGGTCTTGCGCACGACGAGCTCGCCCTGCGCGGGCGTGAGTTCGGGCACGATCGCGCTGTTCGGGTGATCCTCGGTCAGCGTCGCCATGCCGGGCACTTTCAGCGAGAACACGTTGTCGTCGCTGCCGTCGGCCGCGTACACGATGCGACTGTGCGCGACCGGCCAGCCGCGTTCGCGTGCGAGCGCGAGCGCATGCGTGGTGCGCGCGATCGCCGGCGCGATGTTGCCGCCGCCGAACGTGGCCGGATCGGCAAAGCCGACGACGAAGTCGACGATCAGCAGGCCGATGTTGCCGTGCGGCGGTAGCGGCGTGCCGAAGCCCTGCTGCTGGTAGACGCGCACTTCGGCGTCGCGGGAAAGATCGGTCATTGCGGTCTCCTCAGGCAGAGTGGTCGAGCACGCGGCCGTCGCGCACGACGGTCTCGCCGTCGAGCGCGACCGTGCAGCGGCGCAGCGGAATGTCGATGTGGCAGGTCGTCGTGCGGTTGCCGCCGCCTTCGTTGTTCGGGCCGAGCGAGAACAGGAAGTTGCCCTCGAACGCGCGCGCGTCCATCCCGATCGTCGCCTCGCGGTCGTACAGGCCGAGCGTCGACCAGCGCGCGCGCGGCTGCAGGCCCCAGCCGATATGCGAGATCGCATAGCCCTCCGGGTCGGCGAACGTCTCCATATAGTCGCGCAGCAGGTCGGCATCGACGCCGCCTTCGATCCGCGTCGCGTAGCCGCCTTCGACCGTCAGGACGATCGGCTCGCTCACGTAGTGTTTCTGCGGCAGCAGGATGTCGCCGCGGTCGATCACGATCGTGCCGTGCGCGGTGCGATCGTTCGGGTAGGTCAGCGCGAAGCCGCTCGGCCAGTGGTCCCAGCGGCCCGGTGCGTCGACGAAGCCGTATTCGGCTGTCGGCGGGAACTCGCCGAGCGGGCACACGAGCGCGGTGCCGGCCGCCGACGTGACGCGCATCTCGCGTGCGGCGGCGATCCGTTTCGCGGCCGCGAGCACGCGAGTGCGATCGTGCTCGGTCGGCACCATCCGCGCGAGCACTTCGGGCGGTTCGACGGCGAGCAGGATCTTCGTGCCCGACTTCAGGATGTCGTGCTGCTCGGGCGAAAACAGCAGCGTCATCAGGTCGAGCACGAGGTCGCTCGCCTTCAGTGCGGCGATCGCGGCCCGGTTGCCGGTAAGCGGCGTCGTGCCGAGGTACGCGAGCGGGTCGCGGCTGAACGCCTTGTCGCCGTTGACGGGCGGCAGGTCGAGCCGGTTGACGATCGCGCCCATCGATTGCGTCGCGATCAGCGCGCACGACAAGGTTTGCGGGTGGGTGGCCGGGCTCGTCAGGATCGTGACGGTCTGGCCCGGTTCGAGACGCGACAGCGTGAGCACCTGCTTCCACGCGTCGATCAGTTGGTAGTCGCTGACTGGCATCGGCAGCTCCGTGGCTGGGAAATGTGAGGAGGATCAGGCCGCGAGCGGCGCGCCGAGGAAATCGCCGAACGCCGCATAGAAGCCGGCCGCGTTGTCCCACGGGATCATGTGGCCGGCTTCGGGTACGCGCACGTGCAGCATCGACGGCGTCGCGCGCCGCAGTTCGGCGACGTCGTCGTCGCGCACCACGTCGCCGCGCTCGGCGGTGATCAGCAGCGCGGGCACGTCGAGTCGTGCGGCATCGGCGTGGAAATCGTCGGTATGGAAGCCGTCGTACGACGCGCGCACCGCGCGCTCGTCGCACGTGTGCAGCCATTCGGCGCGCAGTTGCCGTTCGTCGTCGGTCCAGGTCGGGCAGAACGCGCGCATCTGTTCGGCGTCGGTGCCGGCGCGCGCGAGTGCCATCGAGTCGATGTACCACGGCAACTGGCCGGGATACGGGCGCCGTCCGGGGCCGGACACCGGTGGATCGACGAGCACGACCGATTCGAGCCCGCGCGGGCGGCGCAGCGCGGCGCGCGCGGCGATTCGTGCGCCCATCGAATGGCCGACGAGGCTCACGTGCGACAGGCCGAGCGCGGCAACGAGCGCCGCGACGTCGTCGGCCTGTGCATCGAGGCTGTAGTCGAGCTCCGGCGACGCTGCGGACAGGCCGCGGCCGCGCACGTCGAGCACGTAGGTGTCGAATGCGGCTCCGAACACGTCGCCGACAAAGCCCCACGTGATCGCGGGGCTCGTGATGCCGGGAATCAGCACGACTGCGGCGCGCGTCGTGCGTGCGCCAGTCGCGCCGCCGTAGCGCAGGTAGTGCTGGCGGATGCCGTTCGCGTGAACGTTCGCGCCGTACAGGAAAGTCGTGGGCATGGTCGGGCTCCGGTGACGGGTGCGGTGCTCAGTACGCGCCGGACAGCAGGGCGCCCGCGCCCGGCACGACCGGCTCGAGATCGAGTTCGCGCAGCATCGCGTAGGTGGTTGCGATCGCCGCGGTGATCACCGGCTTGCCGGTCATCGCCTCGACCTTCGCGACGGCGGGCAGCGAAGGCATCTGCACGCACGCGGACAGCACGATCGCGTCGGCGTCCTGATACGGCAGCGTCTTCACGATGTCGGGCAGGCGCGCCGGATCGTGGCGGCCGACGTCAAGGTTGTCGGGGATCTCCAGTGCGCGATACGCGAGCACCTCATAGCCTTCATTGCGGATGTAGTCGACCACCAGCTCGGTCAGCGGCAGCATGTACGGCGCGACGACCACGATGCGCTTCGCGCCGATCACCTTCAGCGCGTCGACGAGCGCGCCCGCGCTCGTCAGCACCGGCGCCTGCGCGCCGTTGTCCGCGGTGTGCTTCGTCAGGCGCGCCTGCGACACGCGGTGATAGCCGTGGCCCATCGCCATGATCGCGACAAGGCACGCATAGCCGAGCACGTCGACGCGCGCGTCGCTCAGCTCGACCGCGCAGCGGTCCGATTCCGCGTCCATCGCGGCCAGTTCCTCCTTGACGACCTTCTTCATCCGCATCCGGCTCGAGTGATACGTGAAGCGTTCGGGGCGGATCGTCTCGCGCAGCCGCAGCATCGCGGGGATCTCGGTTTCCATCGTCGTGTTGGAACTCGGCACGATCTGGCCGATGCGGTAGGTCTTGCTCATGGCGGGAGGCTCCGTGGCAGGTAAGGGTGGGGCGGCCGCGGGTGATCGGGCTCGCCGGAGGTTGAGCAAAGTCTAGTGTGTACATTTGAAAATGGCAACGGGTCAAAAATATCGATCCCGTCTTTTACATAGAATGTGTCCGATATATGCGGCTTTTATTGGTGTTTTCCCGCATGTGCAAGCGGCGGCCGGCAATCTTCTTGTGCGAATTATTTTGAGTGTGTACGCTATATAAAGCTTATCAACTCGCCCGCTCGATGAGATCCGACGCTGCGGGCCCACGATCAGGAGATCCGCATGAGCACACCTCGTATCGCAATCATCGGCGCCGGTCTCGGCGGCACGGCCGCCGCGGCGCTGCTTCAGCGCAGCGGCTACGACGTCGCGCTGTACGAGCAGGCGCCGGCGTTCTCGCGTCTCGGCGCGGGGATTCACCTCGGCCCGAACGTGATGAAGATCATGCGGCGCATCGGCTGCGAGGACGCACTGAACGCGATGGGTTCGCACCCGGATTTCTGGTACAGCCGCGACTGGCAGACGGCCGACGTGCTTGCGCAGATTCCGCTCGGCGACTACGCGCTGAAGACCTACGGCGCGAGCTACCTGACCGTGCATCGCGGCGACTTCCATGCGCTGATGACGCAGGCCGTGACGCCAGGCACGATCCGCTTCGGCAAGCGTGTCGCGTCGGTGGAGGACACGGGCGACGCCGTGCGACTGACGTTCTCGGACGGCAGCGTCGAGACCGCCGACATCGTGATCGGCGCGGACGGCGTAAACTCGCAAATCCGCGAGCACCTGCTCGGTGCGGAGCCGCCGCGCTACACGGGCTACGTCGCGCACCGCGCGGTGTTTCCGGCGTCGCTGCTCGGCAACAAGCCTTACGACATGTGCGTGAAGTGGTGGTCGGAGGATCGCCACATGATGGTCTACTACGTGACCGAGAAGCGCGACGAGTACTACTACGTGACGGGCGTGCCGCAGGCCGAATGGCCCGACGGCGTGTCGATGGTCGACAGCAGCCGCGACGAGATGCGCGAAGCGTTCGCCGGTTTCCATCCGGACATCCAGCACCTGATCGACGTATCGCCGTCGATCACCAAATGGCCGCTGCTCGAACGCGATCCGCTGCCGCTGTGGAGCCGCGGCCGTCTCGTGCTGCTCGGCGATGCGTGTCATCCGATGAAGCCGCACATGGCGCAGGGCGCGGCGATGGCGATCGAGGATGCAGCGATGCTCGCGCGCTGCCTTGACGAGGTCGGCACGAGCGACTACCCGGGCGCGTTTGCGCTGTACGAGGCGAACCGCGCGGCGCGCGCGTCGAAGGTGCAGCTCGTATCGCACAACAACACGTGGCTGCGCGCGAACGAGGATCCGTCGTGGGTGTTCGGCTACGATGTGTTCGACGTGCCGCTCGTGGCGCCATCGCGGGATAATGTGGTGGCCGTCGCATAACGTTTCGGTTCATCCCGGTTCGTCCCGGTTCGTCCCGGTTCGCGCTGGCCGGCAACCGGCACGCAACCGGCACGCAACCGGCTTCGCGCCGTGCCGCGCGCGTGCCGGCGCATCACCCAGTCCCGCAGCCCGTTTTCCGGATCCGCTCATGTCGCATACCGCTTCCGCGTCGCGGCCGCTCACGCTGTGCGTGAACGGCGTGCAGCGTACCGTCGACGGCGCCGCGCCCGATGCGCCGCTGCTCATGGTCCTGCGCAACGATTTCGAACTGAACGGCCCGAAATACGGCTGCGGGCTCGGCCAGTGCGGCGCGTGCACGGTGCTCGTCGACGGGCAGGCGACGCGCGCGTGCGTCGTGCCGGCGGCCGCCGCGATCGGCCGAAGTGTCGCGACGCTCGAGGGGCTCGGTTCGGTCGACGCACTGCATCCGATCCAGCGCGCGTTCATCGACGAGCAGGCGGCGCAATGCGGCTACTGCCTGAACGGGATGATCATGAGCACGAAGGCGCTGCTCGAGCGCAATCCGTCGCCGGACGACGACGCGATTCGCGACGCGCTGCGCTTCAATCTGTGCCGTTGCGGCACGCATCTCGAGATCGTCCGCGCGGTGCGTCGCGCCGCGCGTTACCTCCGGGAAACGCGATGAACGGTGACCTGACGACGAACGCGTGCGGCGACATCGACCGCGACGGCACGCGGGGGCGCGACGGCGAAGTCGTGGCGGCCGCATCGCACGATGCGGCAGCAGCCGGTGCGGCCGGTCTTGCCGCCGACGCTTCGCAGGCGCGCCGCGCGCATTACGCATGGCCGATCGGCGAAGCGCACGCGTCGCTTGACGTCGAATCCCGCACCGCACCTGACGGCCGCATGACGACGTGGCGCTATTGCGCGCAGGTCAAGCGCGCAATCGGCGACGGCGGCATGCAGCCGGCGCTGGCGGACGGCGGCGCGCAGGCAACGCCCGCAACACCGACGTTCGTCTACCGCCACGCGCATGCGTCGATCGAAATGACGGATCCGGCCCGTGCGATTCCGCCGCACGCGCACGTGTTCGCGCGCGAGTCGTTCATCGACGAGTTGGCGGGCGCGATGCGGCGCGATCCGGTCGCATTGCGACTTCAGCATCTGGACCCGGCACAGGACGCCGGCCCGTGCGAGATCATCCGCATGGTCACGCAGAGAGCCGCATGGGGCGAGGCGGCCGCGGTGGGCGACACGAATGCGTC
>NZ_JAAGPL010000294.1:0-7980 GCF_017104785.1 Burkholderia sp. Ac-20353
GGCATCCAGCGCGCGCCAGGTCGCACCGTGCCGCTCGAGACGCGCGACGTCGGTGCCGGTCAGGATCTGCACGCGAGCGCCGGCCGCCGCGCATTGCGCGGCCGACAACTCGGCCGGCCGCACGGCGCCACCGTGCGGAAACAGCAGGCCGCCGTGCGCGACCGGCAGTTTCAGATGCGCGCGCGCCGCATCGGCATCGAGCAGCGTCGCATAGTCGGGCGGCACGCCGAGCGCGTCGAACGCGGCGCGTATCCGCTCGAAATCGGCTGCCGATTCCGCGAGATGGATCATCCCGCGCGTGCTGCGCCCGAACGCGTGACCGGCACGTTCGAGCGCGCGCCAGCGTGCGAGCGCGTGCATGAAGCCACTGCGCGTGAGCCGGCTCGCGACGTTGTCATCGCGTGTCATCAGCGGATGGAACACGCCGGCGGGATTGCCCGATGCTTCGGTCGCGATGCGCTCGCGCCGCTCGATCAGCGTGACGTCCCAGCCGCGCGCGGCGAGCCGTTCGACAACCGCGCAGCCGGCGATGCCCGCGCCGATCACGATCGCGCGTCGCGATTCGACCGGCAGCGCACGCGGCGGCTCGTGCCGGCGCATCCGCCAGCGCGGCGCAAATTCGCCGACGAGCATCGCGTGCTTGCCCGCAAAACCGTCGACCTTGCGATACGCGAAGCCGGCATCGTCGAGTGCATGCTTGACCGTGCCCGAGCTCGAATACGTCGCGAATGTCGCGCCGTCGTCGGCGACGCGCGCGAGCGCGCGAAACACGTCGACCGACCACATGTCCGCGTTTTTCGATGGTGCGAAGCCGTCGAAATAGAACGCGTCGGCGCGCACCACGAGCTTTGGCAGCAGCTCGAGCGCGTCGCCGAACGCGAGCGTGAGCACGACACGCCCTTCGTCGAATTCGAGCCGGTGCAGACCTGGCACGAGCATCGGCCACGCGTTGACAAGTTCATCGAACAGCGCGCCGAGGTTCTGCGAGTTGGTTGTGTGCGCAACGATATGCGATGCCGCGCGGCGCAGGTCGTCGCGCGTGAAAGGATGCTTGTCGACCGACACGAAATGCAGGCGCTCGCAGCGCGCGGGATCGTCGCGCCATGCGGCCCAGGTCGCGAGGAAGTTGCAGCCGGCGCCGAAGCCGGTCTCGACGATCGTGAACGTGCGCCTGCGCTGCCAGCGCCGCGGCAAGCCGTTGCCCGCGACGAACACGTGGTTCGCCTGCGCGAGCGCGCCGGCGGCACTGTAATAGATGTCGCCGTATTCGGGCGAGACGAGGGTGCCGTCGTCGCGGAACGCGAGCGTGGCAGGAACGAGTCGGTCGGGCATGCGAAACAAAATACGTGGCAGCCAAGCCTGGCAAGGGATTGCGGCGCGCCACCCGCGCGGTCGTTGGCAAGAACCAACGGCCGTGCGAGCAGGCGGACGCGGCTGCGGATCCTGTCCGGCCGGCGCGGGTCAAAAAATGTGCAGCCAGTGATTCATTCGGCGAAATACCGAAGAAAATCTTTGAAACCCTTGTCGTTATTGGGTTTGCGCTGCGCTATCATAGCAAGCGCCGTACCGCGGGGTGGTCTCCGGCATGCCGGAGGGTGCGCCGCGCGGGCCAGGATTCGGCGCTGTGCCGTCGTAGTCCGACTCTCGACGGCACGGTTCGCGCACGTATAATCGGCGCGTTCGCGCTGTTCGTGTCAAACCTAACCTGAAAAAGGAACCTTAATGAACAAACAGGAACTGATCGACGCCGTCGCCGCCCAAACGGGCGCCAGCAAGGCTCAAACCGGCGAAACGCTGGACACGCTGCTCGAAGTCATCAAGAAAGCCGTGTCGAAGGGTGACGCGGTTCAGCTGATCGGCTTCGGCAGCTTCGGTTCGGGCAAGCGCGCAGCACGTACGGGCCGCAACCCGAAGACCGGCGAAACCATCAAGATCCCGGCAGCCAAGACCGTCAAGTTCACGGCTGGCAAGGCGTTCAAGGACGCCGTCAACAAGCGTTAATATCAGCGCCTGTGCAGAAAAAACCCGCCATTCGGCGGGTTTTTTTATTGCGGCGCGCGGCTTTTTCGCCACAGATCGCGCCGCTCTTGCAAGATTTAACGGTTGTTACGAATGGTGCAGAATCTGCGCATCGCCGTGGTCGTCGTCATCGTGCGAGTCGACATCCCACGCCGGGAACGGGTCGTCGAATGCTGACCATCCCGCTTCACCGAGCGCGAATTCCGCATCGGTCAACAGGCACGCGTCGAGCTTCGCACGCCATGCGTCCATGTCGAGTTCGATGCCGATCAGCACGAGTTCCTGCCGGCGGTCGCCCACCGAACGGTCGTCGAGGTCGCCCTGCCATTCCGCGCGGATCTCGGCGAGCAGCTCGTCGTCGTCCGGCCATTCCGCGCGATCCTGCGCGGCCCACCACGAGCCCGCGGGCCCGTGCCGGCACACGCCGCCCGCTTGCGACAGCGAGCCGGCGATGTCGTTGCGCGTCGCGAGCCAGAAGAAACCCTTGCTGCGCAGCACGCCGGGCCATTCTTGATGCAGCAGCGCCCAGAGCCGTGCCGGATGGAATGGCCGGCGCGCGCGATAAACGAAGTTGCCGATCCCGAATTCGTCGGCCTCGCCGTGCACGTGCGCATGGTCGTGATCATGCGCATGCTCGAGCGATGCGAGCCAGCCCGGCGCGTTTGCGGCCGCGTCGAAATCGAAGCGGCTCGTGTTCAGCACCTCGCGAAGCGGCACGTTGCCGAACGTCGACACGACCTGGTGTGCACGCGGATTCAGCCGCGCGAGGATGTGCTGCAGGCGTGCGAGTTCGTCCGCGCTGACGAGGTCGGCCTTGTTGATCACGAGCACGTCGCAGAACTCGATCTGCTCGATCAGCAGCTCGACGAGCGTGCGATCGTCTTCGTCGGTGGCCGCGATGCCGCGCGCGGCGAGCGCATCGTCGGAGCCGTAGTCGCGCAGGAAATTGAATGCGTCGACCACGGTAACGAGCGTGTCGAGCCGCGCGAGCTCGCCGAGCGACGTGCCGTCGTCGGCGACGAACGTGAAGGTTTCGGCGATCGGCATCGGCTCGGCGATGCCGGTCGACTCGATCAGGATCGCATCGAAACGGCCGTCCTCGGCGAGCTTGCGGATCTCGACGAGCAGGTCGTCGCGCAGCGTGCAGCAGATGCAGCCGTTCGACATCTCGACGAGGCGTTCCTCGACATGCGACAGCGCCTGCGCATCGCGCACGAGCGACGCGTCGATATTGACCGCCGCGAGATCGTTGACGATCACGGCCACCTTCAGGCCCGCGCGGTTCGCGAGGATATGGTTGAGCAGCGTGGTCTTGCCGGCGCCGAGAAAGCCGGACAGCACGGTGACGGGCAACGGCTGGTTCATTGCCGGATTCATAACGATATGCACCAACTAAAAGATGAAACAGCGGAGGAAAAAGCGGCCGCGGCGTGGCCTCTCCGGGGCGCGATCAGCGCGCGCCCGGCGCGGCGCAAAGCTGCGGCGTGAGCCCGCATTGTGCATCAAACGCGTGCCGGCCGGCCGGCGCCACGTCAAGCGCGGTCGCGGCGCCCGCTCAGGGCTGCGGCGGCAGCAGCTTCCACTGCGTGAGGATGCCGGCGATCTGCTTCGCGTACTTGTCGCGCAATGACGGTGTTTCAGAATGATAGGCGCCGACCGCCTGCCACGTGTTGCCGTACCGGTTCATTTTCTGCCGCAGGTGCCACGCGGCGATATAGACGTTCTTGCACGGTTGCATCAGCGTGTCGCGACCGATTCCGTAGCGCGACAGCGTCGGCAGGTGAATCGAATTGATCTGCATGAGACCGTAGTCGGTCGAGCCATTCGCATTCTTGTTCAGCGCGTCGGGCCGGTTATGTGATTCCTGCCACGCAATCGCCCGCAGGATCAGCGGATTGACCTGCTGGTAGCGGGCTGCTTCATCGAAACAATCGGCGCGTGCGTTTCCGCCGGCGAAAGCGGCGCCGGCAGCAATCAAACACGCGATCGAAACGAAGCGTCTGTTCATCGTGCAAGGAAGCGGAAACGGGCCGGGGGCGGGAAAACCCGTGCCCGGAATTCGCGCGACACGCATCGCGTCGCTCGTATCATACCGACAGCAATCGGCGTTGCGTGTGCCACGGCGCCGAATGGCGGGTTATACCGCATTTTCGTTTCAATTCATCCTGAAAATGATTACGACAGGCGCGCGAGCGGAGACCGGTTCCAAATCTTACATTTTGCATACACATGTCCGCATTTCTGTCGTATGTGAGACAGTCCTCGGGTCGATGTGATATTTCGGACATGAAAAACTGCTAATGTCGCTTTTTTCGGATTTGGATCCAGTAATACCGCCGGATGTGGCCTGAGCCGGCATCGACCCATTCATCCATGACAAGAAATCGCTTCGTTATGCGGCGCGTTGCCACGACTCTGATGGTCGCGGGCATCATCGTTTCGCAGGCCGCCTACGCCCAGGTCACGCTCAATTTCGTCAACGCCGATATCGATCAGGTCGCGAAGGCGATCGGCGCTGCGACCGGCAAGACCATCATCGTCGACCCCCGCGTGAAGGGGCAGCTCAATCTCGTCGCCGAGCGTTCGGTGCCGGAGGACCAGGCGCTGAAGACGCTGCAGTCCGCGCTGCGGATGCAGGGCTTCGCGCTCGTGCAGGACCACGGCGTGCTGAAGGTCGTGCCCGAGGCCGACGCGAAGCTGCAGGGCGTGCCGACCTATGTCGGCAACACGCCGCAGGCGCGCGGCGACCAGATCGTCACGCAGGTGTTCGAACTGCATAACGAATCGGCGAACAACCTGCTGCCGGTGCTGCGGCCGCTGATCTCGCCGAACAACACGGTCACCGCGTATCCGGCGAACAACACGATCGTCGTCACCGACTATGCGGACAACGTGCGCCGCATCGCGCAGATCATCGCGGGCGTCGACAGCGCCGCCGGTGCGCAGGTGCAGATCGTGCCGCTCAGGAATGCGAACGCGATCGATCTCGCGGCGCAGCTCCAGAAGATGCTCGACCCTGGCGCGATTGGCAACAGCGACGCGACGCTGAAGGTGTCGGTCACCGCCGACCCGCGCACCAACTCGCTGATGCTGCGCGCGTCGAGCGCGTCGCGCCTCGCGGCCGCGAAGCGGCTCGTGCAGCAGCTCGATGCACCGAGCAGCGTGCCCGGCAACATGCACGTGGTGCCGCTGCGCAACGCCGACGCGGTGAAGCTCGCGAAGACGCTGCGCGGGATGCTCGGCAAGAGCAGCACCGACAGCGGTGCGTCGGCGACGTCGAACGACGCGAACGCGTTCAACCAGGGCGGCTCGTCGCAGAGCGGCAACTTCTCGACCGGCACCGCGGGCACCCCGCCGCTGCCGTCGTCGATGAGCGGCTCGTCGTCGCAGTACGGCGGCTCGTCGTCGTCGGGCGGCGGCCTCGGCAGCGCAGGCCTGCTCGGCGGCGACAAGGACAAGAGCAGCGACGAGAACCAGCCGGGCGGCATGATCCAGGCCGACGCGGCGACCAACTCGCTGATCATCACCGCGCCGGATGCGGTCTATCGGAACCTGCGCGCGGTGATCGACCAGCTCGACGCGCGGCGTGCGCAGGTCTACCTCGAGGCGCTGATCGTCGAGCTGAACTCGACGAACGCCGGCAACCTCGGCATCCAGTGGCAGGTCGGCAGCGGCAACTTCCTGGGCGGCACGAACCTCGCGGCCACGGCCGGCAACGTATCCGGCAACAGCATCCTCGGCGTGGGGGCGGCGGTCGCGACGGGCGGCGCTGCAGGTCTCGCTTCGCTGTCGCAGAACCTCAACCAGGGCCTCAACGTCGGCTGGCTGCACAACATGTTCGGCGTGCAGGGCCTCGGCGCGCTGCTGCAGTACTTCGCGGGCGTCAGCGACGCGAACGTGCTGTCGACGCCGAACCTGATCACGCTCGACAACGAGGAAGCGAAGATCGTCGTCGGCCAGAACGTGCCGATCGCGAGCGGTTCGTATTCGAACCTGACCACCGGTACCGGCAACACCTTCAATACCTACGACCGCCGCGACGTCGGCCTCACGCTGCACGTGAAGCCGCAGATCACCGACGGCGGGATCCTGAAGCTGCAGCTCTACACCGAGGATTCATCGGTCGTGAGCGGCACGACGAACACGACGACGAACCCGGCCGGCCCGACGTTCAACAAGCGCTCGATCCAGTCGACGGTGCTCGCGGACAACGGCGAGATCATCGTGCTCGGCGGCCTGATGCAGGACAACTACCAGGTCGCGAACAGCAAGGTGCCGCTGCTCGGCGACATTCCGTGGATCGGCCAGCTGTTCCGCTCCGAGAGCAAGCAGCGGCAGAAGACGAACCTGATGGTGTTCCTGCGTCCGGTGATCATCAGCGATCGCGCGACGGCGCAGGCGATCTCGGCGAACCGCTACGACTATATCCAGGGCGTGACGGGCGCGTACCGCTCCGACAACAACGTGATCCGCGACAAGGACGATCCGGTCGTGCCGCCGATGCCGCTGGGGCCGAGCCAGGGCGGCTCGCCGTCGATGAACCTGTTCGACCTGACGAAGATGCGCCGCGAGCAGCAGGCCCCGCAGCAACCGCAATCGCAACCGTCGGCCCCGCAGCCACAGAGCGTCCCGCTGCAGACGGTGCCGCAGCAGCCGCTGACGGCCACGCCGGGAGTGTCGCAGTGACCGAGGCGCTCGCGTCCACCCACGAAGGCGCGCCGGACGAACGGCAGGCGCCGTCGCCGCTCGCCGCGCGGCTGTTGCCGTATAGCTTTGCGAAAGGCGGACAGGTCCTCATCGCGCATCAGCACGACGACACGCTCGAAGTGTGGATCAGCGAACGCACGAACGACGCGGCGCTCGCGGAGATCGCGCGCAACTTCGGCTCGATCTCGGTGCAGCGCTTGCCGGCCGACGAGCTCGCGCACGCGATCAACCAGGCGTATGCGCGCCAGGACGGCAGCGCTGCGCAGGTGGTCGGCGAAGTCGAAGGCGAAGTCGACCTGTCGCGGCTGATGCAGGACATCCCCGAAGTAGAGGACCTGCTCGAATCGGAAGACGATGCGCCGATCATCCGGATGATCAACGCGCTGCTCACGCAAGCGGCGCGCGAACAGGCATCGGACATCCACATCGAGCCGTTCGAGAATGCATCGGTGGTGCGCTTTCGCGTCGACGGCACGCTGCGCGACGTCGTGCGTCCGAAGAAGGCACTGCACGGCGCGCTGATCTCGCGGATCAAGATCATGGCGCAGCTCGACATCGCCGAGAAGCGTCTGCCGCAGGATGGCCGCATCACGCTGCGGGTAGGCGGCCGGCCGGTCGACGTGCGCGTGTCGACGCTGCCGACCGGGCACGGCGAGCGCGCGGTGCTGCGTCTGCTCGAAAAGGATGCGGCGCGCCTGAACCTCGAAGCGCTCGGGATGGGCCGCGACACGCTTACGCAATTCGACAAGCTGATTGCGCGCCCGCACGGTATCGTGCTGGTCACGGGCCCGACGGGTTCGGGCAAGACGACGACGCTATATGCGTCGATGTCGCGGCTCGAGACCGCGACGACCAACATCATGACCGTCGAAGACCCGATCGAATACGATCTCGGCGGCATCGGCCAGACGCAGGTGAACGAGCGGATCGGGATGACCTTCGCGCGCGCGCTGCGCTCGATCCTGCGCCAGGATCCGGACGTGATCATGATCGGCGAAATCCGCGACCTCGAAACCGCGCAGATCGCGGTGCAGGCGTCGCTGACGGGCCACCTTGTGCTCGCGACGCTGCACACCAACGATGCGGCGTCGGCCGTCACGCGTCTGACCGACATGGGCGTCGAGCCTTATCTGCTCGCGTCGTCGCTGCTCGGCGTGCTCGCGCAGCGGCTCGTGCGGCAGCTCTGCCCGGTCTGCAAGGAAGAACGCCATGAAGACGGCCGCACCGTGTGGCACCCGGTCGGCTGCGACAAGT
>NZ_JAAGPL010000295.1:0-7935 GCF_017104785.1 Burkholderia sp. Ac-20353
CGAGCGTGCCGGTCCAGCGGCGCTCGTCGGGCGTGCCGGCCCATTGCACGGCCGCGGCGGGCGTCGATGCGGGCAGCGCGGCGAGCAGGCCGGCCGCAAGCCGCTCGATGCGGCTCATCCCCATGTAGATCGCGAGCGTCGTGCCGGTCGCGGCGAGCCGCGACCAGTCGGGTTCGGTGTGGTCCTGCAGGTGCGCGGTGACGAACGTGACGCCCTGGCAATGCTCGCGATGCGTGAGCGATACGCCGAGGCTGGCCGCCGCCGCGAATCCCGACGAGATTCCGTTGACGATGTCGACCTGAATCGCCGCATCGCGCAGCATCTTCAACTCCTCGCCCGCGCGGCCGAACAGCAGCGCCTCGCCGCCTTTCACGCGGACCACGTGCGCGCCACGCAGCGCGTAGCGGCGCATCAGCCGCTCGATGAACGCCTGCGGTGTCGAACGGCAGCCGCCGCGCTTGCCGACGCGCACGACGCGCGCCTGCGGCGCGAGCGTGACGATCTCGGGATTCACGAGATCGTCGAGCAGCAGCACGTCGGCGGCCGCGAGCGCCTTCACGGCCTTCAGCGTGAGCAGGTCGAGATCGCCGGGGCCGGCGCCGAGCAGGGTGACCTTGCCAGTCTTCATGATGCTTGTCCCATGGCCACGCACGCGTGGCGGTCTGAATAACGAATCGGATGCCTGCGAACGGTCGAGCAATATCCGGACCAGCCGCGCGACGCGCACCGTCCGGCGTGCTGCTGCGCGTTGCGCGGCCGTGCAGCGGCCGTCGCGGTGCGCGGGATCGTTGCCGGTTCAGTGCCGGTTCAGTGCCGACCCGATGCCGCAAGCGGGTGCGCGATTCACCACGAACGTGCACGGCATTGCAGCACGGTGACAGTGCTGCAGCGCACCACATCTGTGCCTCTCTGCGCCACGACGCGTCGCCGGGCCCGAGCAACGCGGCACCGCGCAGGCCCCCGAAAGCGCCGCGATCCGTTGTACGACGGGATTTCGCACGACATGGCACGGTGCTTGCGTAGTGTGTCCCGTGCGAATCAACGGCGATTCGCTCGCAGTACCGAATACCGATTCGCCCGGCAACGGGCTTCCTGGGCAACGGCGTCCTACGGATCGGGTCTCGACATGTGCGAGACCGGGTTCGCAGGACGCCGTTTTCGTTTGGTGGATGGGAAATGTCCGACAAAGCTACCCGCATCGATCTCTTCAGCCTGCGCACCGCGCCGATGCGCGCGTTTCATCTGACGTGGATGGCGTTCTTCGTGTGCTTCTTCGCGTGGTTCGCATGCGCACCGCTGATGCCGCTCATCGCGCACGAATTTCATCTGAGCGCCGCGCAGGTCGCGAACATCAATATTGCGGCAGTGGCCGCGACGATCGCCGTGCGGCTGGTCGTCGGCCCGCTGTGCGACCGCTTCGGACCGCGCCGCGTGTACGCGGGGCTGCTCGCGATCGGCGCGTTTCCCGTGATCGCGGTCGCGTTCAGCCACGATTACCTGTCGTTCCTGCTGTGCCGGCTCGGCATCGGCGCGGTTGGCGCGAGCTTCGTGATCACGCAGTACCACACGTCGGTGATGTTCGCGCCGAACATCGTCGGCACCGCGAACGCGACGTCGGCCGGCTGGGGCAACGCCGGCGCGGGCGCCGCGCAGGCGTTCCTGCCGCTCCTGGCGGCGGCCGCGCTGATGTTCGGCTTCGGTGACGCATCCGCGTGGCGCGCCGCGCTCGTCGTGCCGGGCATCGCGATGCTGGTGATGGCGTGGGTCTACTGGCGCTATACGCAGGACTGCCCGCAAGGCGACTTCGTCGCGCTGCGCAAACAGGGCGTGACGATCGACAGCGGCAAGAAGGGCGGCTGGGAGAGCTTCGCGGCCGCGTGCGCGAACTATCGCGTGTGGATGCTGTTCGTCACGTACGGCGCGTGCTTCGGCGTCGAGGTGTTCATCCACAACGTCGCCGCGCTGTACTACGTCGATCACTTCAAGCTGTCGCTGAAGGAGGCGGGCCTTGCCGCCGGCCTGTTCGGCGTGCTCGCGCTGTTCGCCCGCGCGCTCGGCGGCTGGCTGTCCGACAAGATCGCCGCGCGCCGCAGCCTCGACGTGCGCGCATCGCTGCTCTGCG
The DNA here is from genome assembly GCF_017104785.1 of Burkholderia sp. Ac-20353. NCBI lineage: Bacteria > Pseudomonadati > Pseudomonadota > Betaproteobacteria > Burkholderiales > Burkholderiaceae > Burkholderia > Burkholderia sp. Ac-20353. Next base: position 2,123 of record NZ_JAAGPL010000295.1, read on the forward strand.
TGCTGATCGTCGGCGAAGGGCTCGGGCTGCTGTGGTTCTCGCACACGAACACGGTCGGCATCGCGCTGGTCGCGATGCTGACGTTCGGTCTGTTCACGCACATGGCGTGCGGCGCGACCTACGCGCTCGTGCCGTTCATCGACCGCAAGGCGCTCGGCGGCGTCGCCGGGATCGTCGGTGCGGGCGGCAACGCTGGTGCGGTCGCGGCCGGCTTCCTGCTGAAGGGGATCGGCGACGTGCAGCACACGCTGAGCGTGCTCGGCCTCGTCGTCACCGTGTCCGCGCTCTGCGCGATGGCGGTGCGCTTCAGCGAAGAACACAAGGCCCGCGAGGCGGCGCTGCGCGAACGCGCGCTGGCGGCGGGCGGCATCGCAAACTGATCGTTCGAGGAAATCCCAACATGAAACTCATCGTCATCGGTCACGGCATGGTCGGTCACAAGCTGCTCGAGTGCGTCGCGGCGGAAGCCGCCGGCGCGCTCCAGGTCACGGTGCTCGGCGAGGAGCCGCGCCCCGCGTACGACCGCGTGCACCTGTCGGAATTCTTCTCCGGCAAGACGGCGGACGACCTGTCGCTCGTCGCGCCCGGCTTCTTCGACGCGAACCCGCAGTTCGACCTGCGCCTGAACGCACAGGTCGCTTCGATCGACCGCGCCGCGCATACGGTCACGCTCGCGTCGGGCGAGACGCTCGCATACGACAAGCTCGTGCTCGCGACGGGCTCGCGGCCGTTCGTGCCGCCGGTGCCGGGCCACGAGCGCGCCGATTGCTTCGTCTACCGAACCATCGAGGATCTGGAAGCAATGCAGGCATGCGGCGCGCGCGCGAAGCGCGGCGTCGTGATCGGCGGCGGCCTGCTCGGCCTCGAATGCGCGAAGGCGCTGCGCGACATGGGGCTCGACACGCACGTCGTCGAATTCGCGCCGCGGCTGATGGCCGTGCAGGTCGACGACGGCGGCGGCCGCATGCTGCGCGCGAAGATCGAGGCGCTCGGCGTGACGGTGCATACCGGCAAGAACACGCTCGAGATCGTCGACGGCGAGGCCGGCACGCACCGGATGCAGTTCGCCGACGGCACGCATCTCGACACCGACATGATCGTGTTCTCGGCCGGCATCCGCGCGCGCGACGAGTTGGCGCGTGCGTGCGGCCTCGAGCTCGGCCCGCGCGGCGGCGTCGCGATCGACGACAGTTGCCGCACGAGCGACGCAGACATCTACGCGATCGGCGAATGCGCGGCATGGAACGGCATGGTGTACGGCCTCGTCGCGCCGGGCTACGACATGGCGCGCGTGGTCGCGAAGCAGCTGGCAGGCGTTGCCGCGGCATTCGCGGGCGCCGACATGAGCACGAAGCTGAAGCTGATGGGCGTCGACGTCGCGAGCATCGGCGACCCGCACGGCGCGGCGGCCGGCAGCCGCACGTACCAGTATGCGGACGAGCGCAAGCAGGTCTACAAGAAGCTCGTCGTGTCCGACTGCGGCAAGTTCCTGCTCGGCGCAGTGATGGTCGGCGACGCGGCCGAATACGGCACGCTGCTGCAGATGATGCTGAACCGCATCGAACTGCCCGAAGCGCCGGAATTCCTGATCCTGCCGTCGTCGGACGGCGCGGCAAAGCCGGCGGTCGGCGTCGAGGCGCTGCCCGAGGCCGCACAGATCTGCTCGTGCAACAACGTGTCGAAGGCGCAGATCTGCGCGGCGGTCGACGGCGGCGCGACCAGCATCGGCGCGCTGAAGTCGTGCACGGGCGCGGGCACGTCGTGCGGCGGCTGCGTGCCGCTCGTCACGCAGATCATGAAGTCCGAGATGAAGAAGCAGGGGCTCGCGGTCAACAACCATCTGTGCGAGCACTTCCCGTATTCGCGCCAGGAGCTGTTCCACCTGATCCGCGTCGAGCGCATCCAGACCTTCGGCGAGCTGCTCGCGAAGCACGGCCACGGCCTCGGCTGCGACGTCTGCAAGCCGGCAGTCGCGGGCATTCTCGCGTCGTGCTTCAACGAGTTCGTGCTGAAGAAGGAGCATGCGGCGCTGCAGGACTCGAACGACTACTACCTCGCGAACATCCAGCGCGACGGCACGTACTCGGTCGTGCCGCGGATGCCGGGCGGCGAAGTAACGCCGGAAGGGCTGATCGCGGTCGGCCAGGTAGCGAAGAAATACGGCCTCTATACGAAGATCACCGGTGGCCAGCGCGTCGACCTGTTCGGCGCGCGCGTCGAGCAGTTGCCGTCGATCTGGGAGGAACTGATCGCGGCGGGCTTCGAGTCGGGCCACGCGTACGGCAAGTCGGTGCGCACGGTGAAGTCGTGCGTCGGCTCGACGTGGTGCCGCTACGGTGTCGACGATTCGGTCGGCCTCGCGATCGAGATCGAGAACCGCTACAAGGGCTTGCGCGCGCCGCACAAGCTGAAGTTCGGCGTGTCGGGCTGCACGCGCGAATGCGCGGAAGCGCAGGGCAAGGACATCGGCATCATCGCGACCGAGAAGGGCTGGAACCTGTACGTGTGCGGCAATGGCGGGATGAAGCCGCGCCACGCGGAACTGCTCGCGGCCGACCTCGATCACGACACGCTGGTCCGCTACATCGACCGTTTCCTGATGTTCTACATTCGCACCGCGGACCGGTTGCAGCGCACGAGCGTGTGGCGCGACAACCTCGAGGGCGGACTCGACTACCTGATCGACGTGGTCGTGCACGACAAGCTCGGGCTCGCGGCCGAACTGGAAGCGGACATGCAGCACGTGGTCGACACGTACGAATGCGAGTGGAAGAAGGCCGTTACCGATCCGGAGACACGTAAGCGCTTCCGCCACTTCGTGAACAGCGACGCGCCCGACGCGAATATCGCTTTCGTCGAGACGCGCGGCCAGATCCGCCCCGCGACACCCGACGAGCGCGTGCGCGGCAAGCGCATCGAGATCCCGGTGGTGCTCGAAACCGAGACCGCCTGAGTCGAACCACTCGAATCGAGCCATTCGAATCAAACCATCAGCATCATCCCGATCATCGCCAGTCAGGAGAAAGCCATGAGCAACGAACAGATTCACGTGTCCTGGACCCCCGTGTGTGCGCTCGACGAGATCGTGCCGAACACCGGCGTGTGTGCGCTCGTCAACGGCGAGCAGGTCGCCGTGTTCCACGTCGCGCACGAGGACGGCGGCGTGTTCGCGATCCAGAACGTCGATCCCGCGTCGCAGGCGGCCGTGATGTCGCGCGGGCTGGTCGGCAACCTCGGCGAGCGGATCGTCGTCGCGTCGCCGCTGTACAAGCATCACTTCGACCTGCGCACCGGCGAATGCCTCGAAGCGCCGGAGCAGTCGGTCAGCACCTTCCGTTCGCGCGTCGACAACGGCGTCGTGTGGGTCGCAGCCTGACGGAGCCGGAGCGCGCATGACCGCCACGAACGTGAAGACCGTGTGTCCGTACTGCGGCGTTGGCTGCGGGATGGTGCTGCACGTCGAGGACGGCGAGGTCGTCAAGGTGGCCGGCGACCCCGACCATCCGACCAACTTCGGGCGGCTCTGCACGAAAGGGGCGTCCGCGCACGTCGCGCTGCGCAAGTCCGGGCGGCTCGAAAGCGCGTTCGTGCGCCACGCGCGCGAGGACGACCTCGTGCCGCTGGCCGCGCGCGACGCGATCGCCGAGACCGCGCGCCGCCTGCGCACGGTGCTCGATGCGCACGGCCCCGACGCGTTGTCGTTCTACGTGTCGGGCCAGATGTCGATCGAGGCGCAGTACCTCGTGAACAAGCTCGCGAAGGGCTTCGTCGGCACCAACAACATCGAATCGAACTCGCGCCTCTGCATGGCGAGCGCGAGCAGCGGCTACAAGCTGTCGCTCGGCGCGGACGGCCCGCCCGGGTCGTACCAGGACTTCGAGCGCGCGGACCTGTTCTTCGTGATCGGCGCGAACATGGCCGATTGCCATCCGATCCTGTTCCTGCGGATGATGGAGCGCGTGAAGGCCGGCGCGAAGCTGATCGTCGTCGATCCGCGCCGCACGGGCACGGCCGACAAGGCGGACCTGTTCCTGCAGATTCGCCCGGGCACCGATCTCGCGCTGCTGAACGGCCTGCTGCACCTGCTGCACGCGAACGGCAAGACCGACGCCGCGTTCATCGCCGGTTTCACCGAAGGCTGGGACGCGATGCCCGCGTTCCTCGCCGATTACACGCCGGACAAGGTCGCGGCGATCACGGGCCTCGCCGAGGCCGACCTGCGCCGCGCGGCGGAATGGATCGGCGATGCGCCGGAGTGGATGAGCTGCTGGACGATGGGGCTCAACCAGAGCACGCACGGCGTGTGGAACACCAACGCGATCTGCAACCTGCATCTGGCGACGGGCAGGATCTGCCGGTCCGGCAGCGGGCCGTTCTCGCTGACGGGCCAGCCGAACGCGATGGGCGGGCGCGAGATGGGTTACATGGGCCCCGGGCTGCCGGGCCAGCGCTCGGTGCTGTCGGACGCGGACCGGCAGTTCGTCGAGGACGTGTGGCGCGTGCCGCGCGGCACGCTGCGCACCGAAACCGGCAACGGCACGATCGACCTGTTCGAACGGATGGCGGCCGGCGACGTGAAGGCGTGCTGGATCATCTGCACGAACCCGGTCGCGACGGTCGCGAACCGGCAGACCGTGATCGCCGGGCTGCAGGCCGCGGAACTCGTGATCGCGCAGGATGCGTTCCTCGACACCGAGACCAACCGCTACGCGGACATCCTGCTGCCGGGCGCGCTGTGGGCCGAGGGCGAAGGGGTGATGATCAACTCCGAGCGCAACATGACGCTGATGCGGCAGGCGATCGCGCCGCCCGGCGATGCGTTGCCGGACTGGAAGATCATCGCCGAAGTCGCGTGCGCGATGGGCTATGCCGATGCGTTCGGCTACGCGTCGGCCGCCGACGTGTTCGACGAGATCGTCCGTTTCACGAATCCCGCGACCGGCTACGACCTGCGCGGCGCGAGCCATGCGGCGCTCGCCGACACGCCGCTGCAGTGGCCGTGCGCGCCGGATGCGGCGCGCGACCGCAACCCGATCCGCTACCTGAACGACGGCGTGAGCCAGACGCTGCGCACGGCGGCGGATGGCGGCACGCCGGATGGCCTTACCCCGCGCATCGCGTTTCCGACCGCATCGGGCAAAGCGCGGTTCTTCGCGCGGCCGCACGTCGCGCCGCACGAACTGCCCGACGGCGAATTCCCGATCGTGCTGAATACGGGCCGGCTGCAGCACCAGTGGCACACGATGACGAAGACGGGCAAGGTCGCGATGCTCAACAAGCTGAATCCGCGCCCGTTCGTCGAAATCCATCCGGAAGACGCGCGCGCGCTCGGCATCGCCGCGAAGGACAGCGTCGAGGTCCGCTCGCGGCGCGGGCGCGCGGTGCTGCCGGCGGTCGTGACCGACCGCGTGCAGCCCGGCAACTGCTTCGCGCCGATGCACTGGAACGACGTGTATGGCGACGACCTGTGCATCAACGCGGTCACGAACGACGCGATCGACCCGGTTTCACAGCAACCGGAACTGAAATTCTGCGCGGTCGCGCTGAGTCGGGTCGACGTCCCGCCGGCCGAGCGCGCCGCCGACGATACCCCGCAGCGCGACCCAGCCGCTACAACGGCAGCGGCAGAGCCCGCGCCGGCCGCCGCTACGGGCGCGACCGCGACACAGGAACTCGACATGGCTGACATCGACACTTTCGCCGCCGCGCTGGGCATCGCCGAGACGGCGCCGCCGCCGCTGTCCGACGCGGAGCGCCACTACGTTGCCGGCTTCGTCAGCGGGCTGCGCACCGACGCGGGCCGCCGCGCGGGC
>NZ_JAAGPL010000029.1:0-65546 GCF_017104785.1 Burkholderia sp. Ac-20353
GAGATAGTTTCGTCCCCAAATGCGCCTGCAGGACGAGGCCTAAGATGACAGGAAATGTACTGATGGCATCAAAAGCCCGGAAGCCAAAAAAGCCTTGACTATTTTCTCCTCATAGAAGGCAACTGCTCGTCGTACAGCAGGTCCGCTCGATGAATCGGGAAACCATTGAAGCTAGATTGGCTCAAACTCTTTAACAACTTCTGAGACTAACGTGCGAAACCAGATATTTCCGGCATCTTGATCGTAGTATTCGTGCCAGTGCAGAGTCACCTCGGCTTCATTGAGCTCGACCGGGAGTTCATAGACTTTGAAAGTATTATCCTTATTAAATATGGAAGCCAGTCGGCGCGGCAGCGTGACATAGAGGTCTGAGGTTGCCAGCAAGCTCGGCAGGGCAACGAAATGCGCAATCTCAAGCACAACTTCCCTGCCCGCTCCTTTAGATTGAAGCGCCTTGTCAATGTCCATGTGACTTTGTTCGATCGACTTGACCCGCGCGTGCTGCACCTTCGAGAAATGTTGAATACTCAGGCTTTCCCCTTTGGGTATGCCAGGTCGCAATCTCGTCATACAAACGTATTTCTCTCGAAACAAGACGACGTGCAGCGTTGCTCCAATGAGTGACGGCAGATTCCCGATCGCGCAATCCAATCTGCCGGTACGCAGAGCGTCCTCAACCAATTCAACTGGCATTGGTTCGACGCTCAGTTTCACGTTTGGCGCAACGTTTCGCATTCGTTCCCAGAGCACTGGTATGTAGCCCATTTCACCTGCGTCAGAGACAAGGATACGGAAGGTTTTGTTACTGGACGCCGGATCGAACATCTCGGTGTACCGCAAAGCCTCCCTGACGGCATCCAGCGCCTTGTCGATGATAGGTGAGATCTCCAGAGCCCTCTCCGTCGGTTGCATCCCCGTCCGAGCACGAACGAAGAGCGGATCATCAAAAATCGTTCGCATCCGACCGAGCGAATAACTAATCGCTGGTTGCGAGAGCTTGAGTCGCTCGCCCGCACGCGTGAGGCTCTTCTCCTCAAGGATTGCGCTAAAGACGCGGAGCAAGTTGAGATCGATGTCTTCGATGGCGATCACGGCACTATCCATGGAATTTATTGTGAATCCATTTTAGATCTATTTGACCGATACTCAAGGGCTTCGCAGAATTTGTTGGCCGCAACCAACATGGTGAACCAAATGCCCCACACTAACGAGCCCAGGAGTCTGTGCGACCTCGTTCAGACTGACCGCGTGTCGCCCACGCTCTACAACGATGAGAAGATCTTTGAGGCGGAGCTTGATCGGATCTTTTACAACACCTGGGTCTGGGTGGCTCACGAGAGCGAACTTCCCAACCCAGGCGATTTCCGTACAACCACGATTGGCCGCCAGCCGGTTATTGTCGTCCGCGATAAGACCGGCCAAGTCAATGTTCTGCAGAATCGATGCCGCCATCGCGGCGCAACGGTTTGCGAGCAAGCCAAGGGCAACGCAAAAGGCTTCACATGCCCGTATCACGCATGGTCGTATGGTTTGGATGGCGCGCTTCGAGCACTTCCATTCGGGGACGGCTACGAGGGCATCGCGGAGAAATCAGAGCTGCCCCTGGGGAAACTCAAGGTCGGCATCTACCAAGGTTTGATCTTCGCTAGTTTCAACCACGATGTGGAACCGCTTGAGGATTATCTGGGTGGCGCTAAGCCGTGGATTGATCTGTTCATGAAGCAAGGCGCTGGCTTTCCGCTGCGCACAAACGGCGAGCACAAGTTCCGGTTCAAAGGCAACTGGAAGATCCAACTGGAAAACACCACCGATGGATACCACTTCCCGGTCGTCCATTCGTCGTGGTTGAAGTCGGTGGATCAGGAAACTGCTGACACGATTACCAGCTTCATGTCGAGCGACGCGGCAATCGTCCGATCATTGGGTAATGGTCACGGCATCTGCCTCATGGTGCCAGAACTGACCGATCTCGACGATGACAACGGCGCCCCTCTGCCGGAGCGTTTCAACGAACTCGCGGCATCTCTGGAAGCCGACTACCCCCCCGAACAGGTTCGTCGCATCATTCGGTCGGTGCTTGGAGTGGGTTTTAACGTGAATCTTTTCCCGAACCTCGCGTTGTCAATGTCGTTCTTGCGGGTATTGCGACCAATCTCGGTAAACGAAACCGAAATTCGCCATATCGCTCTCGCATTGGACGGCGGCCCGGAAGCCGTCAATCGTGAGCGTCTGCGTATCCACGAGCACTTCCAGGGCCCGTTCGGGTTCGGCAGCACTGACGATGCCGAAGCGTGGGAGCGTGTCCAGCGAGGTGCATCGGCCGGCCCTGACCTGCCAATCCTCGTCAATCGCGGCCTCAACCGCGAAGTGACGGAAGATAACGGTGAAAAAACGGCTCACGCAACGGATGAAACTGCGATGCGTGGCGCGTACGCCCAGTGGCTTAAAGTGATGGAGCAATGATGCAGACTCAACCCATTAGTTCGCCTCGACTCGGAGCGGCTGCCGAATTCATTTGGCGCGAGAGTGCCCTTCTCGATCAGAAACACTATGACGAGTGGCTCGAGCTCTGGGAGCCGAGTGGCATGTACGTCGTACCGATCGACCCGAAGACTGAAGACTTTGCATCGTGCTTGAACTACGTGTACGACAATGATGAAATGCGTCGCAAGCGCGTGCAACGGATGACATCCGGATATTCCGTGTCCTCGAACGACTCCGCTTCGACGGTTCGCACGGTTTCCCGATTCACCGTGTTTGCGGAAGACGGTGATGTGCTAAAGATTACATCCGCACAGATCCTGATCGCGTACAAGCGCGAGGTTACGACAATTTTCGCCGCCAACCTGTCCCATACTCTTAGCTTCGCGTCGGGTCAGCCGCAATTGAAGGAAAAGGTCGTTCGACTCATCAACGCCACAGATGCGCTGAACTCGACCGGGTTCCTTCTCTAAATCCAGACCGCGCACCAATTAAGCTCGGCATGCGAGCGCCGGCCTGGACATTCCCGGATGGAACTGCGCCCAGGTCGGCGCCCACGTAATCGACGCCCCTCCGGTTGCGGCGGACGGTTTTTTTGCGGTCGGTTCGTGCCGAATGACCTCGACTACACGTCGTCAATTCTGTAGGTTTCCTTAAGGATAGTACTACACCGCCCCAACATCATCCGGTTGGCGGTTTAGTCAAATCCATTGCACAAAGAACATCTCAGTCTCAACCAAGAAAGTTCCTCGTACGCTTTTTACGACCGCCACCCGCGGCAGGTCAGGCGGCGGTTAAAGTCCTAGCCCGGCATCGTCACGGCCGAATGCCTGACCACGCGCGCGTCAGCAGATTTTTGATGCCACTCTCTTCCAACGGCCTGGGATTCGGGTATTGATTTTTTAACGCCGCCTCGGATGCTGTATTGACGCCGCTCTCGGGCATGCCCAGATCGCGCAACGCCATCGTACATCCCAGATCATGCGCGAGGTCGTACAGTCCTGTTGCTGCGTCTTCAGCGCCCAATGCTCGTGCGATTCTGTACATCGCATCCTTAGCAAAACCACTGTTGTACGAGACAGCATGTGGAAGAACGGCAGCGTGAGTCTCGGCGTGCGGCAAGTCGAACGTTCCGCCCAGCACATGACATAGTTTGTGATGTAGTGCCATTCCGACCGATCCGAGGCAGATACCACTCAGCCACGCTCCATAGAGCGCTTTACTTCGTGCCAGCTGGTCACGAGGATTCTTTGCAATCGCTTTCAGTGCGCTACACAACGAGGAAATTGCGGCCTCTGCGTACATCGTAATGATTGGATTTCGATCAACCGCGTACAAGGCTTCGACAGAGTGTGCAATTGCGTTCAAGCCGCTTGTCACGGACACGCTCACGGGAAGCGCGAGCGTCTTGTCGACATCGTAGATAACCACTTCCGGAAGGATCCTTGGATCACTTCTTGTAATCTTTGCGCCATTCTCGGTTTCGCCCAGAATGGGGGTCATCTCTGAACCGGCATACGTGGTCGGAATTACAATCTGCGGCAAATCAGTTCTGTACGCAATCGCCTTAGCGAGGCCCGTGGTTGAACCGCCACCAATCGCCACGATGCCGTCAATGGCGTTACCTGTAACGAGTCGCATGGCGTCCTCGGTAACGCTCACAGGTGTGTGCATCCTTGCACCGAAAAATGATGCGACAGTCCTGTCAGGGAGCATCTGCATGACGCTCTCTGCTTGATCTCGTTGTTGCGATGTTGAAACGACGAGAAGCCTCGAGAGGCCGAGTCGGTCAACTTCAACACCTAACTGACTGATCGTTCCAGATCCAAATACAACCCGGGACGGCCAAGATGTGAAGACAAACGGGGAGAGCATGTCTACTTCGGCGATGTGTGCAAGCGGAGTCGTCATAAGTATCGCCTACAGTTATCGAATCGCGATGGCATTCGCAGGCGAGCCGACTCCCCCAACAATCGGCAAAGGTGCGATCGTAATAAGAAAACTGTAGCGACGGTCTTCCGCACACGCAGCCGATAACGCATCCAAGTCCCACAGTTCGCCGATCGGCATTCCCAGGAGTGGAATGATGGATCGGTGCATGATGCCGGCGTGAGGGCCGCATTGGCACGGATCGCTCTCGTCACTTGTGAAAAATGGACTGTCCGGTTGCGCCGGCCAACACTCCAAAGCGAAATTGTCAGCTGCAATCAGACTGATTCTGTTGTCCCAAAGCCACGCGACAGTTTCATGAGATTGCTTCAACCCGGGATGAAACTGTTCCTTAACCAGATTCTCTTTCACCTCCTCTGACGCAACGTGGCGATAGTAGTCAAGCCATCCAAATCGAAGAAGCACAATGTCGCCGTGATTAATCTCGACTCCCTGCGCCCGACGAGCCGCTTCCACCACGCTGATGGGTATGGCCTGCCCACCCGCCTGATCTATCGGCGTACCCTGACCCTCCATGTATCTAGCGATATCGATCAACACACCGCGACCCGCAATCGGCAGGGCTGCAAAATTCTGCATTCCTAGTGTTTCTGTACCAGGAAGGAAGAGCGATGCGCGATGCCCGTTGTAGAAGCCGTATTCCGGGTGACCAATATGACGAAAGCCATCAATTTGCGATCCATACTGCGTATACAGCCCATCGATCCACTCATCGCGGTGAAAATCATTACGTTGGAAGATGTGGTGATGCATCGGCTTTCGCGTTGGAGCCAGCGACGGGGAGATCACGTCAGATCTGAGATCGAGCGAAAACGCCCGCCCCTCATGAACCTCTTTTACTGCGGCCGCCCGGGTCTCCGCCGAAAGGAAGTTAAGCGTCCCGATCTGATCATTCTTACCGAATAGCCCCCAGCTTGACCCTGGAGGAGCATCGCTTCGCTGCAGGAGTTCGGCATAGCGTGGCAAAGCTTTCACATCGGATGGACTCATTTTGAATTCCTGTCTCATGGTGTACGGGCTGCCTCTAGGCAGCGACTCAATTGAGCTAGCGGAATTCGGTGGCAATCATTCATGATCGCGACCTCAGATCGTACGCATATCGTACGCCGCGTACGCATATTGTACGCTCCTAGTGCGTGGCGTCGCAACCCGGGTGAGAGAAGCATTCGACCGCAACACCAAGGACACCTGACCTTCTGGAGTTGCCGAACTAGGGGTCGAACTCAGGTCGGCTGATAGCGTCCAGCGCCGAGCGCATCACTGATCGTCCGAGCAGTCGCTAGCACGTGCGGTAGTACATCATCGATTAGCTGCTGGAAACGAAGCTCCCCGGTCCCACACGAAACGGAGAGAGCCGCAACCACTTTTCCGTTGACATCCTTGATCGGGGCCGCAGCCGATCGCCGCCCAATCTCCAGCTCCTGATCCACAGCGTCCCATCCGCGCGACCTAACCATTTCAAGTCGCTGGGTCAAGGCAGCGCGCGTGGTCAGAGTGTGCTCAGTCATAGATTTAAGTTCCGCGATGCGGAAATATTCGCTTAACGCTTGCTCTGACAAGTCCGCAAGCAATACATGTCCAGACGACGTTGCGTGTGCGGGCAACCGAGTACCAACTGCCAGCGTGATGCTACTAATTCGGTGTCTGTGAACGCGATTTATATATACGACGTCGGCGCCATCAAGTGCGACAAGCGCCGTACTCTCACTCAGAAAGTCGGTAAGAGACTCCATCATCGGCGTCGCTATTTCAGTGAGATTGAGGGACGAAAGATAGGCGTAACCGAGTTCGAGCATCTTTGGCGTGAGCCCGAACCGCGTACCTTGCGCTTGTGCATATCCGAGTCGCTGCAAAGTCAACAAAATCCGGCGCACTGTGGGCTTGCTCAGGCCCGTAATGGCTGCAATCTCGCTGAGACTCATCTGCGCGCGCTTCGAGTCTTTGAACGTGCTGATCACCGTCATACACCGCTCGATCGACTGAATGTAATCGCGATCCTGTGCATCTTCACTCATCGTTCCTCCTATTGACAGACCTGGCGCTACCATGCATATTGAGTACGCAATACGTATACGTCGTACGCATATCGTACGCCAGGTATGCGTACGATGCAACCCTCAGTAGTGCGGGAAGGCGCACGTACATCAATGAAGCGGCGGCTCAGCTTTCCACGTCGGCCGCAGGAGACAACCCATGAACAGCAATCGCCTCAGAACCGTTGTCGAGGATCTTGAGCAAGTACTTCTCACTTTCATGCGTAAGCACCGCATAACTCACGAGGAGTACCGGATCGCTACCGATCTTTTGGTAAGCACTGTCAAGGCAGGAGAGGAATCGCTTTTGTACGATGTATTTCTTGAGGCCCAAGCAACTGACATCGGTAATGAAGGTCGATCGGGCAGCCCGGAAGCGATCGAAGGGCCGTTTTACCTCAAAGGTTCCCCAAAATTGGAGCGTCCGTATGTCATGCCTCACAGGCGTGACGAGGCTGGCAACGTGCTGTTTTTCAATGGCACTGTAACCGATGAGGATGGCCGTCCGCTTAGCGGAGCCGTGCTTGATCTGTGGCACGCAGACGCGCTCGGCTTGTACTCCAATATTCACCCGGACATCCCGGACTGGAATCTCCGTGGTAATTTTTGCACCGATGAGAACGGTTGGTTCGAAGTCAAGACAATCGTCCCTCCTCCGTATGAGATCCCGAAAGATGGCCCAACGGGATCCCTCTTGAGCGCGCTGGGACGACACTTCTATCGCCCCGCCCATTTGCACCTCAAGGTTGAGCACGCTGGCTTTCGCAGTCTGACATCGCAACTGTATTTCACGGGCGACCAATATCTAGATAGCGACGTGGCCAACGCGGTTCGAGACGGGCTCGTGGTCGACCTTATCCAGCATGCGTCTGAGAAAGACCAACTTAATCGAAGCTTGAGCGTGCCGTTCTACGAACTCACCTACCACTTTGTACTGTCGCCCTCGGTGTCCCACGTATGACACAGACCTCGTCATTTTCCATCGCCCGCGTCCGGGTCCATCGGCTCGATATCCCTCTACGGCAACCAATCTCCATGTCCTTCGGGGTTGTGGACAAGCAAAATGTAGTACTTTTAACCCTTATCGACCGCGATGGAGTGGAGGGACACGGAGAAGCCGTCGCTTTGGGGGGGCCGTTCTGGGGATCGGAGAGTGCCGAGGGTATTTATGCGGCGGTTGAACGTTACATTGCTCCGGGTCTCTTGGATGTCACGCTGGGTGGAATCGAGGATGTTTCCCGTCGCCTAGATATGAGTGTCAGGGGCAACGCCGCCGCTAAGTCAGCGTTTGAGATGGCCGCGATTGACCTAATCGCACGCCAAGCGTGCGTGCCTGCCTCGACACTGCTTGGCGGCCTGTGCCATCGAGAGTTGCCCGTAGCGTGGACTTTGTCTACCGGTAGCGCCGAGAGCGATATCGAAGAGGGAGAGCGCGCGTTAGCGAGGCATGGCCACACACGCTTCAAGGTGAAACTCGCAAAGACTCGGATCGCGGACGACGTCAAACGTGTTACCAAGATTGTCGATACGTTTGCGGGACGCGCGTCGGTGATTGCTGACGTCAACCAAGGATGGGATGAATTGACAGCGTTGCGCTATCTTCCTGTGCTTCAGGAGGCAGGACTCGAGGCGATTGAACAGCCACTTCCATCCTCTGATCTGGCAGCGATCGCACGGGTGAAATCTAAACTGCATATCGACGTAATCGCAGACGAGGCGCTGGTACATATCCGCTCCGCACTATCGCTCATCGCTTGTGGCGGGGCCTCCGCTTTTGCCCTCAAACCGAATCGCGACGGTGGGCTTCTAGCTACAAAGCGATTGGCCAACCTTGCATACGCAGCTGGAGTAAGACTCTACGGCGGAACAGCGCTAGAGACGTCTCTAGGCACTGCAGCACTCGCGCACCTCTATGGAGGCATGCCGGAACTCCATCTCGGCACCGAGTTGTTTGGTCCAATGCGGCTCGGATGTGATTTAGTGACCACACCATTTGAAGTCCGTAATGGGTCCATTCGTGTGCCCGATGGGCACGGTTTCGGAGTTGTCCCAAGCAATGAAATCGTCAGGGAGCTATCGATAGTGAGCGCGGAAATAAATAGCTGATATAGCATCCTGCGCTTTCGGCATCAGCTCGAGAAATCCCCGCAGGCAATGCATCTGTTGAGAACCACGAACGCGGGACTCGATGTCGATCACTACATGTTCAGGAAGGCGCGGTAGTCGACATCGCACCGATTGTCGCGCATAGTTCGATTAAGATACGCGGTCGAGACCACCAATTCGGTATGTTGCGCGACCGACAACCAACAATAGTGCGAATGATTAATCCCCCCTTTTCTGTCTATTTGACGGTGAAAGTGGCTCCATCCACACTTCGCGTTCGATGTGCCGTTTTCGGACGGTATGCACATGCGACTTAGCTGTCGTGCATTTGCTGCCACGCCAGCTGCAGTGCGTCCAATTTGGACCGGAACGGGAAGACCGTGCGCTGACTGGAGGCGCAACTATGCCGCGCAGAGCAAGCTTGACGTCCTGGGATGCTTCGCAATGTTGTCCCCCGCGTTTCTCGTCGCGCAAGTGCTGCCGCGGTCCACGTCCGACTCGAGGTTCAGGCACCTACCATCTATCGCGAGTGTCACGGTTGTCGGAATCGATTCCCGTAGCCGCCACGACTCTCTGGAAAAATGTGGTGTGCCGCGGTGAGCGCGCGTCGCGGGGAAGCACGTCTGCCGCTTGTTCGAGTCGTCTCGCTCAATTGCAGCGACGGGCTGCCGACACGTACTTGGAGCGCAACGCTCACCGCCCCTCCACCTCACGTACTCGATCGAATACCGACGCCAGTCCCAGATGGTCGAGCAGGTCGGAAAACTCGCCCAATCTCTGCTTCGTGTACGCATCGATATCCACATCCGAGTAGTCGTGAAATCCGGCCCCCGTGCGCACGCCGTCGCGCCCTTCGTTCATGTTGCGCACTACGCTTCCAGCCGGCTGGAAGCGCGGGCCGAGCTCACGCGCCAGATACTTCGACCCATAGTAAAGGATGTCGCAACCGCCCCAGTCGATGAATTCCAGCAGGCCGAGGATCGCAAACCGCGGCCCGAAACCAGTCCGAATCGCCGTGTCGATGTCTGCTGCGCTCGCGACACCCTCTTCCACCATCCGGGCGGCCTCGTTCATTGCGAGCGCCTGAATGCGTGGGACGATGTAGCCTGGCGCAGGTCCGCAAATCACTGGCTTCTTGCCGACTCGTTCGAGCAGTCCCGCCATCGCGTCAACCACGCTCGAATCGGTGATGTCACTGCGGCTGATTTCGACGAGCGGCATCAGCAGCGCCGGATTGAGCCAGTGCGCGTTCAGCAGCCGAGACGGATACGTGACATACCGCTGAAGCTCAGTGACGACGATCGTCGAGGTCGTAGAGGCAATCACAGCATCGGCATCGATGTGATCGCAGAGCCAGCGAAACGCGTCGGCCTTCACTTCAGACACTTCCGGCAGGGCCTCAAACACAATGTCGCAACCATGCAGTGCCGCGGCAGCACCACTGCAATCGACGAGCTCGATACGCGACGCCACGACGGCCGCCTGATTGGCACTGATACGGCCGAGCGCGACCTGCACTTTCAGTTGCCGATCTATTTCGCCGCGTGCGCCCGCGACAAGATCAGTCCACGAATTGTGGTCGCGAACCTTAATATCGATCAGTGTTACATCGAGCCCAGAGAACGCGAAAACAAGTGCGATGCCCAATCCGATTCGCCCCGCGCCCAGCACGTGCACGCGTGTCACATCGCTAGCGGCCTTCATGCAGCACACCCGCCGTTAAGCAGCGAGCTCATTGCGTCTTTCGACAGCGTCGCGAGCCCCAACCGCTCGAGTGTGCGCCCTTCGGCGTACAGATCGCGCTCAGCAACGGCACTGGCTACGCTCAGCAGTCCTTGTGCGATGGGTGTCGGTACGCCGGCCCAGCGTCCACACGACACAATGAGTGACAGTCCGAGTCGAGTATCTTCGAGCATGTAGCGATGCGTCCTCAGATCAATCTTTTCACGCCAGTCGCCACTGTCTGTCGCCTTTTCGTGTGCACCTCGTCCGTACATCCATTCGTCGCCATCGGCAGAGTAATGATCAGCGAGCGGGAAATGCGGCGCTCGGTAGCCGAGCGCCTTGCGAACCACGACGCGCTCTGCGTCGAGTGCATTTGTCACACGGCGGATCGCTGGCTGGGTCCCCTCGTTGTGAATATCCCAAGAGTCAAAGTGCTCGAGCGGTCCTGCGTTCATCATGATGAGCGGCGGATGAATTATCGGCCCAGCGTTCATCAACGCGCCGGACAGCACATCCTCGACCGGCTCAACGGACTGATAGCCGGCCTTGAGTATCTCGAATGCCCACTCACCGGCATTGGCCGGAAACACGCCCGTCGGCAGGCGCGTCGCATAACCGCTGATCACTACGTCACTCTCGCCATGCTTGCGCACGAGATACGGCAGCGTACCCGTCTCGGCGAAGGCGACCCGTGCGCGATTGCCGGCGTCGGCTGCCGCACGTGCGAACACGTAACTTCCGAATGTGCCGGGCGGCAGGAACACTACCTGGCCATCTTCGAGCAACGGCCCGACTTGTGCAGCAAGCGATTCGTGCGCCGTGGCCGGCAGCGGAATCACGATCAGACGCGCGCCGCGCAGCGCCGTACCGAGATCGTCGGTCAAATGGATTGCCCCCGGCGTCTCACCAAGTGGGATCGTTCGCGATCCGCGGTAATCCTTGACGGTCAACGCACCGTGTTCACGCAGCGCGGCATGCCGCTCACTATCGCGACGCCACCACGTAACGTCGTGGCCTTTCGTCAGCAGATCGATCGCCGCAGCATAGCAGCCGTGGCCGCCGCCCAATACACATACTTTCATTGCCATCTCCGGCTAAGTTGGTCTTCCGGAGACTACGCGCCATCCTATGCGGCGTCGCTTCAAATTGCGCAACGCAGATCCGATTCGCGCAACGGAATGGCGATTAAGCTTCCCGACATGGCCGGCGAGGCTGGCTTCAGCAATGTCGTCGCAAGTGTTTCCAACACGAGGCAATAGAATGCATAACACTCTCTCCCGCAACGCCCTCAACCGCCTCGGCACACTGTACGCACGGGACGACATCGAACGAGAAGTCAAGCAATGGCTCGGACCGCATCGAATGGACGTGCGTGGCCACGATCCGATTCGTGCAGAGCTCTACACCATGGCGCTTCACCAGGGGACGCTGCTCGAGATCAGCTACGGCCAAGAAACGCATATCGACTTTGGTGAAAACGCCGATCAGTTCCTCTTCCGTCTGACGCTAACTGGCGGCTGCGAGTTACAGATCGGACGCAACGTGGTGCGGGCCGGTCCGGGCGAGCTGACCGTTTCCTCGCCAGCGCCTGCCGGCCGTCTAGTTACTAGCCCGGATTGCCGCAACCTCGTGCTGCGGCTCGATCGCCTTGCCCTCGAACGAAAGTTGCAGGACATGCTACAGGCGACGCTCAGGCGGCCGTTGCAATTCGAGCTCGCCGCTGGTACCCGGAACTCGAGCGCCGCGATCGTGTTGCCGACATTCGACTACCTGCGCCAAATCAGCACGCTTCCGGGCGTCCATGCGGGCTCCGCGCTTCGCAACGATTTGACAGAATGGCTAATGGCATTGCTGTTAACACACGTGCCGCATACTTACAGTGACGCGCTCGCACTTGGCACGCTGCCACCGCTTCCGACACACGTGCGTCGTGCGCGTGACTACATTGATGCTCATCTTGGCGAATCGATCGCGCTAGCCACTCTCGCGAAGGCGGTTGGAGTGTCGCCGCGCACACTGCAGAACGGCTTTCAGGCATTCATGCTGACGACACCGGCCGCGTACGTGCGTGACCGCCGCCTTGAGGCGGTACACGCTGCACTACAACGCGGCGAAGCCAGCAATGTTACCGACGTGCTGGTCGCCCACGGAATCCGCAGCTTTGGGCATTTCGCGAAAGCGTATGTGCAGCGCTATGGATACTCGCCATCCGCTACCCCGAAGCATTCGCGGTAATCCTCGCGCACCTCCCGAGGGCGACGTCCTCACCTCGCTTAGCGAATCGAATGTGCCGTCCTCAAATGGCTACATGCTGTACACATCGTCGACGCCATCAACCGGCCACTGAGTGGCAAGTTCCCGCATCCACTTAACGATCTCGACAGGTTTTCCGATTCACTACATGCAGCGTACCGGCGCGTACCTGACTTGGGGGACGACTGCGCACGTACATTGGGTAAGCATTTTCTTTATCCAAATCGGGAAATATCCTTACGGCGCTGCTGTCACTCCGCCTTTGTGTGGGGAAATTGATTGACTACGCTATCCCATCGATCGCCTGCCGCGACCTTTTCGATTGTTGAGCCGTCGTCCCGGGCTCACCGGCTGCGATCTCCACCGCCCCTTTCTGGAGAATCCGCATGTCCGCACCCACGGCCAACTCTTCTGCCGACAAGCGCTACACATACGAATGGTATGTCGTTGTAATCTGCATGCTGGCGTACATCTTTTCGTTCGTCGATCGTCAGGTGCTCGTCCTGATGATCGAACCGATAAAGCGTGATCTCCAACTCAGCGATACACAGTTCAGCCTGCTAAACGGATTTGCATTCTCGCTCTTCTACGCGGTCATGGGCATGCCAATCGCCTATCTCGCCGACCGCTACGCACGGCCCCAAATCATCTCGTTCGGCATCGCGCTGTGGAGCATCGCGACTGCGACGTGTGGGTTGAGCCAGCATTTCCTCCAGATGTTCCTCGCCCGGATGGGCGTCGGCGTCGGCGAGGCAGCGCTGTCGCCGGGCGCGTACTCGATGCTCGCCGACTACTTTCCGCAAGAGAAGCTCGGGCGGGCGATCGCCGTCTACTCGCTCGGCTCCTTCATCGGTGGCGGTACGGCGTTCCTGGTCGGCGGCTACGTGATCGCGCTCCTCAAGCACGCGAGCGCGTTCACACTACCGCTGGTCGGCCAAGTACACGCGTGGCAGGTCACGTTCCTGATCGTCGGACTGCCCGGACTGCTCGTCGCGCTGCTGTTCGCCGCGACCGTGCGCGATCCGCAGCGCAAGGGGCTTGCCCAGGATCACTCGGGCAGCATCCGGCGCGTGTCGATGCGTGACTCGCTGCGCTTCGTTGCGATGCACCGCAGCACGTTCACGTGTCATTACCTTGGCTTCTCCTGCTACGCGATGGCCCTGTACTGCCTGCTGAGTTGGACGCCAGCGTTCTACATCCGCCACTTCGGCATGACGGCCGTCGAAGCCGGCTACACGCTCGGCTCCGTGCTGCTGGTCGCGAACACCGCGGGCGTCTTCTGCGGCGGCTGGCTGAACGACTGGCTGCTGCGCCGCGGCTACGCCGATGCACCAATGCGCGCCGGCGCGATCGGCGCGGCATGCATGGTGCTTCCGGCTGCACTGTTTACGCAGGTCGATCATTTGCCGGCGTCGCTTGCACTGCTCGTTGTCGCAATGTTCTTCGGGTCGTTCCCAATGCCGACCTCCACTGCTGCAATGCAAACGCTCGCGCCGAATCAGATGCGCGCGCAGATTTCGGCCCTGTTCCTGCTGGTATCGAACATTATCGGGCTCGGTATCGGCACGACCGTCGTCGCATTGTTCACCGACCGCGTGTTTGGCACACCCGCGGCGGTCGGTCATTCGATGTCGCTCGTCAATCTGACAACGGCAGTACTGGCGGCGCTGCTGCTTTTTATCGGTCGCAGGCAGTACTGCCTCAGTCTTGAACGCGAACGCGGCCACGCTCAGGCGACCGACCACGCGCGCGGCCCCGCTGAAGACACGATGGTGGCACCCGGGTCATCAACGAGCTGACGCTTTGCGTGTTGCCTGGCGGACTCGCCCGGCCGACCAATCGCATGCCGGCGGCTTCGCCGCCGTCCGCACCCTCCCTGTCCTGTACGCATGGGCGTCACCACAACACCCAAAACTTTCACCTGAACACGACACGCCAATATTCTCCCTACTGGTTCCTTTCTTACCCGGTCTCGTGATGACTTCCGCAAGCGCCACATGCCTTGCACCTCCCATCGTCTCGCGCTAGTGCCACGCACGCTCAAATCTGTCGCGAATCGCCGTGCCAGCGCACGCAAGACCCCGTTCCACCCTCCATCGCGTGAAATGACAAGCAGTGTGAGAAAGCAATCACACTATCAACCAGACTGATGTTTACGTCATTTTTAGTCTATTTGATTTATGTGGCGCAAGCCCCTATCCTCAATCTCAGGCTTCCCCGCGGTGCATCATCGCCGCGCTTTTCCCCCATACATTCGTCACGAGATTTCCAATGCAAGCGAACCGTCACAAAGTCCGGATCGACGCGCTAATCGACGAAGCGCAAGACATCCGCTGTTTCCGGGTCTCACGCGTCGACGGCCAGCCGTTCGATGCTTACGAGCCCGGCGCCCACATCGACGTCACCGCGCCGTCCGGCGTCACGCGGCAATACTCGCTGTGCGGTGACCCCGACGAACGCTCGAGCTATCTGTTCGCTGTGAAGAAGGAACCCCAGTCGCGTGGCGGATCGCGCTCACTGCACGATGACGTGCGGGTCGGCACGGAACTTTGGATCGGCTCGCCGCGCAATCTGTTCCGGCTGGCCGTCGACGCAAGCGAGCACGTGCTGGTCGCGGCGGGCATCGGTATCACGCCGCTGCTATCGATGGCCTACCGCCTCGAGCAAAGCGGCGCACGCTACCGGTTGCACTATTTCGCGCGCAGCGGCGAACACGCGGCGTTCCGCGCGCAGTTGTCGGCCGCGCCTTTCGAATCGCGTGTCACCTTCCATTTGGGCATCGAACCGGACCGGCTTGCGGCGGAACTCGATCGTTGTGTCGCGACGCTCCACGCGGGCGCGCACGTGTACACGTGTGGGCCATCGCCGTTTATGGACCAGGTGGTAACCACCGCATCGAAGCGCCTGCCGGACGACGCGATCCATTTGGAGCGCTTCGCGGCTGAGCCGCCGCAGTCCGCCGATGCAGCCGCCGACGGATTCGAAGTGCGCCTGAAACGCAGCGGTCAATCCGTGCGAGTCGAGCGCGACACATCGATTGTCGACGCGCTCGCGGGCATCGGCATCGAAATCGACACGTCGTGCGGCGAAGGCTTATGCGGCACCTGCATGATTCCGGTCGTGGAGGGTGAACCGGACCATCGCGACCATTGCCTGAGCAAGGCGGAACGCGCGAGCAATGCGGTCATCTGCTGCTGCGTGTCGCGCGCCCGTTCGCCGGTGCTCGTGCTCGATCTCTGACGCATGCCGCCGGCGTAAAGACCGCCACGCCGGCGCCCCCATCACATCTGCTCGAAGCGCTGTACGATCCCGGGCATCAGGTCGCGCATCCACGCGATGCCGTCGTCCTTGTGGAAGTGCTCATGCCAGTGCATCGTCACGGGCGCGTCCGGCAACGGCACCGGCAGTTCATTGCAGCGAAACGCGTTGTCGCGGTCCAGGATCTGCGCGAGGCGCTTCGGCAGCGTCGCACACAGGTCGGTGACGGTCAGGAAGTTCGGCAGCGTGATGTTACGGCCGACGCTCTGCGCGGAGCTCGTCGTCGAGCGCGTGATGGCTGTGCTCGACCGATTTCACCTGCACGCATCCGCTTGACGCTAGCTCACAGATCGTCGGCCGCATCGGCGTCGACGAACAGGCTTGTGCGATCGCGGCGCGTTTCGAAGCGACAGTCGACGGATTCCATTTCTGCGCCTTCGCAATACGGTCACGTCCCTACGGATGCAATCGCGTAAGGTCTTCAAAACGCATGGCCACCGGCGTGCATATTGACCTGGCCGAAGAAATTTAACGTCGTTAGCAACTTGACCGCAACTAGACATGATTGAAAAAGCCTCGTGCCCTTAGTCACCGGACCTTTCCTGAATCGTCTCGATGCCAGAATCCGACTTTCGATCTCCCTCAGACGGCGGACAGACAGTCTCCGGTAGTAAAGAACTGCATCGCGAGTGCTAGCCTGCTTGCCTCTTCCTGCAATGCGTTCGCTGCGGCGGAGGCCTCCTCGACAAGTGCGGCGTTCTGCAATGTCGTCTGCTCGATCTGTCCAAGTGCGATCTTGGTACGGTTAATGTCGCTGTTCTGTTCGGCAGACACCTCTGCAATTTCTCTCATCATGACACTTGCTCCCCGAACTGCTTCCGCGATCCGATCCATCCGTTGTCCCGCCGCGCCTACGAGTTCACTTCCTCGGCCAATTTCATTCGACGAATTGCGAATCAGATCACTGATTTCACGCGCGGCCGCTGCGGAACGCTGAGCCAGACTCCGTACTTCGGAGGCAACAACGGCAAACCCTCTGCCATGCTCACCCGCGCGCGCCGACTCGACCGACGCGTTGAGAGCAAGAATATTGGTTTGAAAGGAGAGAGACTCGATGGTGCTGATGATTTCGTTCATTCGCAACGAGCCTTGAACGATGACGTTCATCGTAGAGACGACCTTATTCATTTCCTCGTGTCCGCTGGTCGCTATTTCGGCAACGTCTGAAACCACGTCCATGGCCATGCCCGCGCGCTCCGAGTTCTTCTCAACCCTCATCGCAAACTCCTGCAAATCTGCAACCACCCCCTGTAGTACGGCAGCCTGCTCTTCTGTGCGCTGAGACAGATCAATATTCCCCAACGCGATCTGTCCGGTGGCGTTCGCAACTGACTCGCTTCCACTTCGAACCCTTCCCACGATTTCGTTCAGACTCACCTGCATGTGCGTAAAAGCATCAAACAGCCTCCCGATTTCCCCCCCATGAACCGACGTCGGTCGAGTCATACACAGATTTCCTGAGGCGATTCGTTCGCAATCGGCTGCGGCATCACTCAATGGCCGGATCACCTTTCTCGACAACGAAACGTAGCTAACGGACGCAACCAAGAATCCGCACACGCTTATCAGAATAAGAAGCACGAGCAGGCGCCTCACCTGCAATTGAGTCTCCACAAACCTGGCGTCGGCATCATCCTTTCGAAGGCTTATCAATTTCTCGATTGATTCCTGAAAAGCGACATACGTACCCAGTCCTTTTGACATCTCCGTGGCTAGCGCAGCCGAATCGCTGATCGCCTGTGTCGCCTGCATTCCGTCCAGGAACGACCTCACCTTGCGTAGATTACGAACAAACTTATCTTGTTCAATCTGGTGTGCCCCCGTATCCGCTAAACCCAGATACGCATCACGATTTCGCTCAATTCTCTTCATGTCGTTCGCCACGCTTTCGAGCAATCCTTTTTGCTCCGCACGACTAAATGAATTAACCGATGAATAGGACGCGACGACATCGAGTGTGTCCGCCTTAATTCCCGTCAGGAGTTCAACTCCAAGAGCATCGTTGCGATAAATCTTCTCCATCGCGACCAATCCACGGTACCCTCCCCAAATCCCGAGTACATTTCCACCAAGCATCAGCGCCGACAGTAGTGCGAGCGTACGCAACAGATGAGCCTTGACGGTCTTTCCTCCGATCATTATCTCCTCCAGTCCTGTTCTTCTATATCACCGCAAAACGACACTTACACACTACACTGGCAGCGTCAAAGAGGAAGTCAGCGAGAGTGTTTGAAAGAGCACCTATCCGAATCGCGATCACGGTTAGCCACAAGCAGAAATCGAGAAATATTTCGGCTGGCTTATACCCGTAGCAGACGATCACGTACGAACCGAGTCCGCTCTTTCAATCGAGCAATGGCATTTGCGCCATCAGAGCTTGTGACCATTGTGAAATCGTCACTGGTCAACCATGGGAGTACATTGGCAACATCCTCATTGACTAAAGCCGGTCGAACGTCCAAGGCAAGACGCGATCCAACGGCGATTGCCTCGAAACGTGCACGACGTGTCGCCTTACCTTTTCTATTTTTTCTGAATCCGTATGGAAAAACACGTCCGATAAAATTGATTGTCTCGTGGAAGCGTACGCGGTAGAGGTTGATCAACGCGGGCGACTTTCCCATTTCAATGTTCATATTCTTCACATAGTTGAAAATGAACTCCGACGGGCGATCTCGGTAACCGTCCAGCCCGTCGGTATACGCAAAAAAGCGAGCCACAAGCTCTTCGCGTTCCCACCGGCCATGTCCCATCGCAGAGACGGGAGCGAGCACTTCAAAATTCGGGAGGATGGCGAGTTCGATAATGAGATCCGTGAAAGCTCCCTCCAACGTTTCTCTACGAACTTCCTGCATATTTCCGATTCTGCCGCCGGTGTTGATACGCTCAAAAACGTCGAATCGAGTCTGCTCATGCACATTTTCGCTCAACACGATCCCGTACATCGGGTGCTTTCTTATTTTTCTCTGCCTCGGCTTTGGTAGATCGGCGAATCTGAACCCCGACAAAGCAGTAAGGCCGTCCAATCTTCCGAGTCTCATGTCACCAAGTAAAAACTCTTCGATCGAACGCAGTCGCTGGAAACCGTCGATAATTTCTAGCCTGCCATCCTTCATCTCACAGAAGAAAAGAAGTGGAATCGGAAATCCCAGCACCATTGATTCAATGAAACGTGACTTGCGCCCGTGCTCCCAAGAGTACTTGCGCTGATAGGCTGGGGCGACAAAGTCACCCGTCCTCATTTTATTGGCCAAAAGCTCGACGGAATATTCCGTCGGGCAGAACTCTGTCCGCTTCGAAAGCTCCTCAATCTGGGCCTCGCTCCGCGTGATCTCTTCTACTGTTTTGGGCAGTATATCCTTCGGCTTCTTCATGGGTCTTTAATTAATACCTCGATCCGCCAGTCCGAAGTCGCAGCTTCCGACACTGCGGCGCTACACGTCTTTCCCGTCTCCGCAGTTTCTTCACTCCACCTTGCAGGTTGTTGCTCCCGTTGGACAAGGCAGCATGCGCAAATTGCGTGGAAAACCACCTTACCAATTCTCACCGATCACAACTCTCAAGTTCAAGGCCGAACACCAGCTCAGCGTCGGCCAACCGCATTCGGCTCGCCAACTCACAATGCCACGGCTCGAATGAGGAATGTCGTTTGACCGCCGTGTGCGAGATCGAGCACAGCCATTCACGCCCCCATCTGCGGTGCTCTTGGGACCAGGCGATAATCCATTCGGGGGGCAAAATGTACGCTGCGTGACATCATGCGAATTGTGCATGACGTCACGCGGAGGCCTTACACCACGACCGTCACAACTTTCTCTTGCAGATAGGCGTCGAGCGCAGTCTTCGAAAGATCGTGTCCAAGACCGCTGTCCTTACGCCCGCCCCATGGCAACCTCGCATCCAGTGGACTCCATCCGTTGATGGCTACCGCCCCAACATCGAGTGCCTTAGCGGTGCGGTGCGCAATCGAGAGATCCTGCGTCCAGATCGTGGCAGACAAGCCGTAGGCCGCGTCGTTAGCAAGGGCGACCGCGTCCTCCCAGTCCTCAAACGGAATAACCATGCCCACCGGCCCGAAGATCTCCTCCTGGGCGATGCGCATTCGATTGTTTACATTTGCAAAAACAGTCGGTCGCACGAAATTTCCCACCTCGGGTACCGGTTCGTCACCCGCCACAAGTCTTGCGCCCTCACTTTTTCCGATCGAAATGTATTCCTGAACGCGGGACTTGTGCCGCTCATTGATCAACGCGCCCATCGACACGGCGCCATCCAGAGGATCGCCTAGCACAATCGACTTTGCAGCGGCAGCAAGCCCCTCGACTACCGAAGCCTCGATCGATCGATGGACCAGCACTCGCGAACCGGCCGCACAAGTCTGCCCCTGATTCACGAACAGCCCCATTGCGATACCAGGAATAGCCGCGTCCAGATTTGCATCCGGAAATACAATCTGAGGCGCCTTCCCTCCGAGTTCTAAAGTCAGTTTCTTGAACGTGCCCGCCACATCCGCTGCGATGGATCGACCAACCGCGGTACTCCCCGTGAAACTAATTTTGTCCACGCCCGGGTGGTTGACCAACGCTCGCCCAACACTCGGCCCAATACCATTGACAATATTGACAACCCCGGCCGGAAAACCTGCTTCTTCGATCAACGCGCCGAGGGAGGTCACACTCAATGGTGCGTCCTCCGATGGTTTGATAACAACCGTGCATCCCGCAGCGAGCGCCGGCGCCAGCTTCCAGATGCAGATCATCAGCGGGGCATTCCACGGAATGATCTGTGCTACAACGCCGACTGGCTCAAGCACCGTGTAATTGACAGTTTGCCGTCCCATATAGCCGGCCGTCGGAACACTTCGACCTTCCAGCTTGTCAGCCCACCCTGCGAAATATCGCAACGTATCAATCGAGACAGGCAAATCCATCATCCGCATCTCGTAGATTGGTCTTCCCTGTTCCCGCGCGAGGCTGATCGAAAACGCATCCGCGTTTTGCTCGAGCAAATCAGCGAGCTTGAACAGCAATCGCGCCCGGTGCGCGCCACTCATAGACCGCCAAGGTCCATGATCGAACGCTTCGCGAGCTGTACAAACGGCTTGGTCGACATCTTGAGAAGTTGATGCCACGACGTGAGACAGCACTTCCCCGGTCGCTGGTGCTTTTTTTTCAAAGTACTCGTTTGATACGGATCGGCAGTGCGCGCCACCGATGAAATTTCTAGTTTCCACAGGTTCCGTCAATTTCATTCTCTCCACCATTTAATCTGAAATTCCCATCTCATTCGACAGAAACTTAATTTTCAAAAAAATTAACGCAACTACATGATGGCGCGCAAAGTTTCCATCGATGCGGAAGTCACTAAATCCATAATAAAAATATAGACCGCCTCGCCGCAATTCTGGATTTACGGATGAATTATTACTTCACGCTTCCGCCAACGCCAATATCGCCGTAACCGCCTCCTCCTCGATCCCTCGAATGTCAGAGGGAAATCTGTTGCGCTGCGGAATAAGCAACATTAATCCTTCGATTTGACAGCCAATGAGAGCCGCGCGACACATTCTTTGGCGTTTGTCCAACTTCGGATTCACTTCTTGCACGAAACGCGCGAGCATTTTCCGCTCCTCGACATACATTGCATCCATCAAGCTTCTGGCAAAATCGTGCGTTTGCGCAAGTGCCCAAATGGCACCAAAGAGACTCTGAACCTTAGGCTGCTTAATATCATTTATGAGAAAGCGAACCATCGCTTCGAGGTTCTCGCGAGGCGATCGAGACGGATCGAAGAATGTCGAGGCAGTAACAACGTACTGCTCGATCGTCGTCTGGATGACCGTCGCCATCAGATCGTCCCGAGTTTTGAAATAATGCTGAAGATTGGAAAGTGACATGCCAACCTTCGCGGCCACTTTCCGCATCGTCAATGCGTCATACCCTTCATACACAACAAAATCAATCGCCGCCTCAATAACTCGAGCCGCTGTGTTTCTCCCCTTCTCGGTCAATACGCGGTTTTCACCGGGCGTCGCTCCAGCAATGTCAATGAGTTCGTCGGAACCATTCCGGTCGCCTTCTTTATCTATGACGGTAGCACTACTCCGAGTTGCCATGGCACACCCTTACAATTAATTGACAGGGCATTGTGGCCCAACAAGGACCAAGTTGCAATCCGATCTAGGTCGGGCGACCTTCACAAGCCACCGTCCGAACCGCGCTCGAGCGACGAGGCGGCGTCCGAATGGTCACTTATTTCCGCTGAGACACGTAAGCTTCATCTACTTCCGCCTCGGTAATCACTCGTCCAATTCAACGCCGCTCTTCGCGAACACCACCCGATGACCGCTCCCGGTCACCACAATCGCCGTGAGTGCCTGGTGCCCCTTCAGACGGTGAGGCACGAACGCCGAAGCGCCATTCCTCATGAGCGTGACGAATCCGTCGAGCGCGACCCCCGCCACTCCAGCCGATGATGCCGTCAGGTCCGTGATAGATCCCATAACACCAGAATCCACCGAGTGCCAGTTCGCTCCGTCATCGGTACTTGCGAACATATGCCCTCTCAACCCACCAACATAGATCGCCCCATCGTCCGCCTGTACTCCCGTCCACAGCGTTCCGCTATAGCCCGTGTGGGTCGCCCCCCAAGTTACCCCATCGTCGGTTGACTTTAAAACGACCCCTTGCTCGCCTACCGCGTACACGGTCCCTCTTGTTCCAGGGAATACGCCATACAGATTCAGTCCATCCTTACCAGCACCAGATGCCTTATCAAGCGTACGGGTTGCCCACGTGTGCCCACCATCATCGGTAGTGAGAATCAACGACCACAGCCCGACCGCCCATCCATGATGCGCATCCCGGAACGCTACCGAGAACAGCGGTTGATCAACTGTTGTGGCTGAGCGTTGGAGAGTCCACGACTCTCCGCCGTCGCTTGTTTGAAGAACTACTCCCCAATGGCCGACCGCCCAACCGTGTTGCGCATCAATGAAAGCAACCGATGTCAGCGTCGAGTTTGCGGGTACCTTCTTGGCTTGTCGAAAATGTTGCCCGTCATCGTCTGACAAGATGATCAATCCGTGTTCGCCAACCGCGACGATGCGACGACCGGCAAGTGCTGCGCCAAGCAACATCGCGCCCGTAGGGTCCGACTGCTTTTCGGCGTCAGACAAAGTTACGGTACCCACCGGTGCTGAAACGCCAGATGCTGCTTGCGCAAACGCATCGATGTTCGCGGTAAGCGCTCCTGCAAACAGAGCGACGCCGAACAATGCGGTAAAAGCCCTTTTCGATCCCATCTTCATCTTCCTAGTGACTGAACAGGCTAGACGTTTTCACAGCCTTCTTGCGGGGGAAAGCTTTCTCGAGTACTACTGCGAGTGCTGGCAACGCTGTCATCGCCATGACGAGATTAACCACGAACATGAATGCCAAGAGTTTCCCCATATCAGCCTGGAATTTCAACGCCGAAAAACTCCAAGTCGCAACGCCAACCGCAAGCGTGATCGCAGTAAAGATTGTTGCAACACCAACTTCCAGTATCGATTGCTCGACCGCCTTGACGATAGGAATATTATTCGCGAGATGAACTTGCAACCGATTGTAGATATAGAAGGCGTAGTCCACGCCGATACCCACCGCAAGCACCATCACCGGAAGCGTCGCGACCGTCAACCCGATTTCCAACTCCTTCATGAACCAATACCCAATGAATGTGGCAACGGTCAAAGGGAGACAACACGCAATTACCGCACGCATATCACGATATGCGATGAACACGAGCACAACGATTGCAGCATAGACATAAAGCATCATGCTAAGTTCGCTATGAGCGACTTCGTCATTCGTCGCCGCAAGCACGCCCGCATTACCGGCCGCAAGGCGGATCGCTAGCCCCGGCGGCGGGGTCTGAGTCGATCGGTAGGCCTTCACCGCATCGATCACGCGCGTAATCGTCGTAGCCTTGTGATCTGCGAGATACAAGTGAACGGCGGTCATCTTGCAATCTTTTGTCATGTAGCCGCGGACACGATTAATCTCCGCGCTTAACGCTGCGTAGTTCGTCGAATCAATCGGAATCACCGACATCTTGGGATTCCCCTCGTTGTAGCCCTCGCTGTAGTTCTTTAACATTTGAGGATACGAACTCACAGAAACCACGCCGGGCACGTGGCCCATAGTTGAGACAAACTTGTCCTCAAATAAGCCGACACGCGGATCCGTACAACCGGTCGAATCCTTGGATTCGAAGACGATAGTCATCCAATCCAACCCAGCGTCGTACCCATTGGCGATGGCAACCGCATCACGATTAAAGCGTGAATCGGCACGCAGCTCCGGTGCGCCAGGCTGCAGCGTGCCCACGACACGATCCCGGCTTTGCCATGCGGCCACGCCGAATACGAGTACCGTCGCCGCCAGGGTCAAAACTGCATTCTTTGGTTCGGCAATTTTCGCCAGCATGCGCAACCAATGTGCTCTCCGCTCGCGAGTTGCCAATGCAGCGTCGGCGTACCCTTTCGTGAAATGAAGGCACGACGCGACGACCGGCAGCATCACAAGATTGGTAACAATCTTGTATCCAACGCCGAGCGACGCAGTGATTGCCAGTTCGCGAACCATCGGAATTGGAATCAACAAGAGAGTGACAAACGATACAAACGCAGTGATCAGTGCGAGTGTGCCAGGAATCAGCAGGCTACTGAAACTGTGCCGCGCCGCGTCAAACGAAGTTCTTCCGTAAGAGAGTTCCCGGACAATAGAATTGATCTGCTGAACACCGTGCGATACCCCAATCGCAAAGACTAGAAAAGGTACGAGAACCCCTAAAGGGTCCAATCCAAATCCGAGCAATCGCAGTGTGCCGAACTGCCAGACGAGCGACGTTAGCGAGCACGCAATCGGCAGAATCGTAAAGCGAACAGACCGGCTATACCAGTAGACTGCCGCTGCAGTTAGCACGAGCGCCAGGCCACAGAATGCAAGCACGCCCGATGCGCCATCCGCAATGTCACCAATCTGCTTCGCAAAACCGATCATCTGGATTTGGAAGTTCGAATCCTCGAATCTTTTTCGAATTTTTCCTTCGAGGAGACGATTGAAACTTACATAATCCAGAGATTTCCCTTGCGCATCTCGCTCATTCAACTCGGCAGTGACCATCGCACTGGTTTGATCTTTGGAAACCAGTACCCCGATGTAGCCGCCTGCTGAGGTAGACTGTTTGATCGCTTGAATTTTGTCCGCGGTCAGGGCATCGGGCGTAATCGTTCCCTCGATCAACGGATCGGCTCTGAAGCCGTCCTCGGTGATCTCGTTTACGAATGAATTTGGCGTCCACAATGACTGAACGCTCCCTCGATCTACAAAAGGAAGATAGCTCACCTCTTGCGTTACTTGAAAGAGACGTCGAAGTCCCTCTTGCGACCAAATGGAGCCATTCCTTGCTTTGACCACTACCGTGATCCGATTTGCACCAGGCAACGCATCACGATACTGCTGGAAGGTTTTGACGTACTCGTGACCGATCGGGATTTGCTTCTCAAACCCTGCATCCATTCGCAATTGGACTGCGAAAGCAGCCATAAGCGCCGTGAAGATTCCAATTACGGTTAGAGTTAACACACGATGGCTGAATAGCCACGCCTCTATCTTGCTTACCATCCGGTTTAGCACGTCGCACCTCGTTGATATACATATTTAAGGGAAGCACTCTAATCACCACGAGGCTCCCTTTTTGCACTTTCTAGATTAGAAATTTCGTGTCACGAACACCCCGACGAAATTCCGGTCCGCGAATGGCTGGCCGACCGTCTCGTGCCCACCCCAGAACATCGTGTAGTTGATGCCCGCCTGCCATTTCGTCGGGTTCTGGTTGAATAGCAGGTAAAAATTCGCCGACTTTGCACCCTGCGAATAGTTTGCGCTAAGCGTCGGCGTATAGCCGTAGAGACCCTGCGTGTATGTAATGCCCGGCGTGACTTGCCAGCCGGGAATCACCGTCCCGTCATAAGTCCAGTTGAAATCGATCGTCATGCCGACCGAACTCGCAGTGCCCTTTGATTCGGCAATCGGGTAACCGAGGCCCGAATTGTTGTCGAGCCACGGGAAATAGCCGGCGGCCGGCGCCTGCTTCACCGGGACCCCGTTGACGCTTCGTACGAAAGTGCCGTTTGACGGTAAGCCCGGATAGTAGATCCATGTCAGCTCAGCGGTCAGGACCGCCATGTCGGCCTTGATCAGCTTCAGGAACGGGTAGTCGCTTTGCGTCAGGTTAAGCTGACCGTTGATGTCGTACTGGAACTTTTTGCGATCGATCCACTGGTCGCACTCGAAACCGGACACACCGTTCGTTATCAGGTCGAGCGGTCCGTTCGCACCATAGCAACTCGACAACGACACTGCGTCGCGCGGTCGATAGGACAGCTCAGTGCCGATAGCCCAGTCTCCGAGTGCAAAGTTGGCGCTCACGCCAAACAGTTGACGATTCTGAAGATAACGAAACTGACTGCTGCCGTCGGCCAGCGTCGCGAGTACTGGCGACTTGTCGGTGTAGTTTTCGTAATAGAAGCCGAAGTTCACATCGAGTGACTTTGGCTTGTAGTTAAGCTTCACGCCAAACTGGGGATGCGTCGATTGTGGCAACACGACCGAGACAGGCACGCCGATCGAGTTGAACGGTGGGCCGGCATACACCCCGTTCACTAGTCCATTGCTGACGTTGTTGACGGCAGTTAGATTGCCCTGGTTGGGTCCAGCGATCGTGCCAGCGTCGACGCCTCCCACGTTGGGATTCACGCTGCTGATAGTGGTCGGCAGCGCGCCGCGGCCAAAGTTGTTCGTCAATGACCAGAAGCTACCGACGGGCGGATAGCGGTTGCCATTCCACTGGAACTGATAATAAGCCTCGACATTAAACCCGTGTCCGAGTCCGGACGCGAAGCTCACCATCGGTGCAGGCAGCAGCGCCTGCTTTAGCTGCGTTCCCGGGATCAGCAACTTCTGGATGTCGACCGAGTTAGTCGCATTGATGCCTCCCGTTGCGAAATAGCTCTCACCCCAATTGATCACCTGGTTGCCAAGCCGTACATGCGCCGCCTCGCCATTCAGCGTGAAGTCCTTCTGCGCCCACAGGTCCAAGAGTTGTGCGTTGTAAACAATTTGGGCTGCTGCGGTACTGGTCAGAGGGGTTCGCGCAGTGTTCCCCGCGAGAAAATCATACATGCCGGTACCACGGATCATGAACTTCAGTCCCTGGCTCGGCATCGCGAGCAGCAATTCGCTTGTCGCGCTGACATACGTGGAGAACGGTTGACCCTTGCGGTAGTTCAGGTCACCCATATCCGCGAAACCCCATTGATTGACGTTCGCAGCAGCGCCACAGCCATAGGAATTCGGGTCACCCGTTAGCGAGCAGCTCGGGCTTTTCGTACGAATTGCCGCTCCGGCCGTCAGGTTTGTCACCCACGATCCCGTGATAGTCCCGTCCGAAATGGAAAAGTCATAGGCATATGCATGAGCAGATGCCAATAGCATTCCAAACTGAACAGCCCGCTTCGATACATACGCTGACATTCTCCCCCCTGCCGTGTGCACTATTCGATGATTACGGGGTGGATTTCACCCCGCGATGTCTTATCGTTCACTTACATTCTTGAGACTTTCAGCCGTGTAGAAGTCGTCCTTGAATCGAGGATCATCGCTCGATTCGAACCAATGGACGTCCGTCCCCGTTCCAATAGTTTCCTGGTCGGTGACATAGCGGCCATTCGCCAGGTCATATTGAGTAAAAGGCTCGACATCACACGCGCCATGAAGCTCGTAGACCGGAATCGGGTATGCTTCTTTGACCTTCCACATCTTGCCTTGCGCATCGTAGTCTTCGCCAGCAAGCGCCAAGCCACTGTCTTCGTCGATGTAGAACACTTTCTTCGATGCGACATGACGCACGCCTGATTTGACCGTCGCCTCAACTACGTAGACACGATGCAGTTCGTATCGACGCGCATCGGCGTTGACCTCGGTAGGCTTGAAGACGTCGTCGAACTTTCTTTTGAAGTTGAACATGCCAAAGCCGTTGTACGGCACGTAGATCTCTTTCTTGCCGATGAGCTTCCAGTTGAAGCGATCGAGAACCCCGTTAAAAACCCAGGGCTCGTCGACAAGATACTCGTTCTCATAGCCGATCTGCGGCGCGTCATAGGCATACGACGGCATTCGGCGGACTCGGCGCTGACCGGCAAAGTAGTAATAGGAGTCGCTGGCTTTGTCGAAGTAGTCGCGCTGGACCAAACCTTGGCCCGCCAACGCGGCCGGTGTCTCATAGCCAAAGTAGATGCCGAACAACATACCTGCTTGTTCCGGCGACATGCTGCCTTTCTTTCCCCACGGCATGAAGAGGGTCTGCTTTGACTGCGCGAAAATCCATTCGCTCGAACCCGGCCTCGGCGACACCGCCGTATTTACCTTCTGGAATTCAATTGCCACTCCTCGATAGCGAGCAAGGTGATTCCACATTGCTTCGGCACCGTTCTTCGGTGCCGGGAACGGCATCCCAGGAAGGCTAGCACTCTGGAGCGACTCACCAGCGGAATCAAGCTTCGCACCAGACGCATTCTTTTCCATGTTCGCCGCGACGAAATCCGGGATGCCGCACTCGCGATGCGTCGGGTACACATCCATGCGGTACCCCTTCTTCGTTTTGATCAGTTGGATCTGCCCGGGCGTGAGGTTGCTCGAGTATTTGTCAACATTGCTCGCGTCAATCGAGAACAGGGGCTTCTCTTCCTTGTGCTTCCAATAGTCACCTCTCACTTTCCCGAAGGACCAGCCTGGCATCGGCGATTGCGCGCCGACATACGCTGGAATTTTCCCGTCAGGGCTCGCGCCCTTGTCTGCTCCGACAGCTTGCGCATAAGCATGGAACGACGCCATGCCAAAAATGCCAGTGAGCGCGAATGCTGCATTGATGGCTGCCGCCTTTGCCTTCCTGTTCATCGTCAACGTCCTGATTTCTGGTGGATGGGTCCATATCAGCCGCCTCCCGCCACTCCCCTCGGGAGTTGATGCATCTGGAGCCGCACGCCGATCCCGCGCGGGGTGATATCGTGAATTCATTGTATAGGTCGCTTGACCTTATCTCAATGGTTCAAAAGTCCGTGAAAACACCTAGCGCCTCGCTGCGGCTCGCTAACACCGATCCCGGCTCGAGGATTCTTCACAGAACCCCATATGGGCCGGGGATTCCACGGTACACACACGCACCGCGGCTCCTCAACGCTTCCCCCGCGGCCTCAATCGAAAGCGCTTGCGCACGCGTATCTGGTCAGATATAAATGCACATAAGGTCACTCGACCTATTTAATTCCGGAGATGATGGGTATGAACATTGATGATGGCGGCGTAAAGTCGCGCCGGCACTTCCTTAAGGGCGCGGGGGTCGCGATGGCGGCAACAGCCATTGCGCCGCTCACCGCCAGCGCCACGGAGAAGAAACATTCGACCTCGCCGACTGGGGCACGTGAGTTTGACGTCATCGTCATTGGCGGCGGGTTTGCAGGCCTAACAGCTGCGCGCGATTGCTCGCAGAAGGGTATGAAAACCCTACTTTTGGAAGCTCGGACCCGTATAGGGGGACGGACATTCACCAGCCAATATCGGGATCACCACGTTGAGCTGGGGGGCACGTGGGTACACTGGGCACAGCCACACGTGTGGGCTGAAATCACTCGGTACGGGCTCACGCTTGCGGAGACCCCAGGCGCATCGCCTACGGATTTCGCTTGGCGATCCGAGGGTGCTATTAAGCGAGCCGATGGGCAGAAGGCGTTTGCGATGCTGACGGACGCAATGGTGAAGTACTGCGACGTCGATGGTCAGCTTGGAAGGTCCGTATATCCGCGAGCGCCGGAACCGTTACTTCGTGCGGATATCGTGGCGAAATACGATCGGATGTCCTTGAACGATCGCCTCGGTCAGATGAAGTTTACCCCCGAGATCCGCGATCTGCTCGCACCGCAGTACACCATTAATGCTCATCGCGATCCCAGCACCAGTTCATTCGCCGAGCAACTTCATTGGTGGGCACGTGGTGATTTCGACATTGGCCTCCTTTTTGACCGCTGCGGTCATTACAAGATCGAGCAGGGAACTGCCGGTTTGGCCAACGCGATCCGCCAGGATGGTGACTTTCAGATGCTGACCGGTACACCGGTCAAATCTGTGATGCAGGGCCGCGGCAAGGCTTTGGTCGGGACAGACCAGGGCACGTTTTCGGCCGGAGCGGTGATTTGCGCGGCCCCCATCAATACGCTCAAGGATATTCGTTTCGAGCCAGGGCTGAATGCGGCAAAGATGGCAGCGTCCAAGCTTGGCGTAACGGGTAAGGGAAGGAAGTGTTACATCCACGTAAAACAGAAGCTCGGGGTCTGGATGGGTTGTGCCCCCTATCCCTATCCCATCACTCTTGCGTTCACCGAACAAGAACGCGACGACGGCACACTCATTGCGTGCTTCGACTCGTCCGGCACGCTCGACGTCAATGATGAACAAGCGGTTCAAAGTGCACTTCGCGGCCTGATTCCGGGTGCCGAGGTCGTATCGGTCATTTCCTATCCGTGGACGGACGATCCCTTCTCGCAAGGCACCTGGGCCTTCTATCACCCCGGCCAGCTTACGGGAAGCCTAACTGCGCTGCGTGCAAATGAAGGGAACTTCTTCTTTGCAAGTTCGGATAGCGCAATGCTTTGGCGCGGCTTCATTGACGGCGCAATCGAGAGCGGCATTCACACCGCGACGCAAGTGTTTAACAAACTAAATACAAAGGCTCACGTATGAAAAAGCAAGTCCCTCTACAGCGTCTTGCTGCGGTCGTTGCAGCGGCCGCCATTTTCTCAGCGATTTCCCCGGTTTATGCGGCTGGTGAAGCCAGTCAACCGATGACCAACGGGAAGCATGAGTTCGAGAACAAGTGCGCAATGTGCCACGCGGTGGAACCGAGCAAAGGAACAATTGTCGGACCCAATCTTTTCGGCGTATACGGCCGAAAGGTCGGGAAGTTTCCCGGGTTCTCCTATAGTTCCACTCTTCGGAGTTCGAGTGCCACCTGGGATGCCGCAACACTGGACGCGTTCCTAAAATCACCCCAGACCGCGATGCCAGGTACTGCTATGCCTTTCTCGGGAATCAAGGGCGACCCGGATCGAGCAGCCCTGATCGATTACTTGAAGTCATTGCATTAACTCCTTCTGTCCTGGAGAGCATATGAAATCGTCCGGAGCATGTTTTTTGCGCATCCTCGCGCTGTCCATTCCTCTTACGTTGCTTGCCGCCCAAGCGTGTGCCGCAGGCGATTCGATTGATCTTCAATTGCGACCACGTCTCGATGCCATACAAGACGCCTGGTCCCATCAAAGTGCCACGGGCGTCGCAGATGTGTATTCAAGCGATGCTCTTGCGACAGGCGAAGGTGTAGCCGACGTCGCCGCCGGCCGCGCAGGCATTGCGAAGCTTGTCAAAGAGTTGATGAATGGCACGAAAGACGTACATATCGACATTTATCGCGCAAAGCAACTTAGCACGAACGCGGCGATGAGTTGGGTGACGTGGACGGTTACGCCTTCCGATCAGACGAAACCGGTTTTTAAAACAAGAAGTCTGTTTATTTGGCAGAAGGTAGATGGGCGATGGCACATTTCCTCCGATATGTGGGCAATGGGAGGCCTACCGGAGAAGTGAGCGATGCCCGGAGCAAGTGATTAGCTGGACACCAGACGCCTATCGCCCTACTCGCATTTTTAGGTGTCTGGATTGCGACTCTGCGTGGCTTTTGCCGAGATCTGCATGGTGTACTCAATCCACACCAGCCTGGAATTTGCTGGCTGGAAAGACCGCGACCCGTCGCTCAAACGCTGCGTACGATCTAAGCGGCGATTGGTGAAGGCGCTCCACAGCAGGCTCAGCAAGCTTGCTCCGACGTCGGCGACTCCCGCGTCGTTCGCACTGAATAAATGTCACTGATGTCAGATTGAATTTTAATCAATTTGAACAACCAGGGCCGACGCCTTATCCTGCCGAACGACGCCAACTTCCTTCTGGAACCAATGAAATTACCCACGTTGGCGCATCGACAGGCGTGTCGATCGTTGCCTCGCTCGTAGTGGCGGGCATCAAAATTGAGACTTACTGCAGTGAAAGTCTCCGCGGGGCATTCGTAGTCGATTTGATCGTGGAGTCTGTCCATCCCGAACATTGACTTAGGCGCAGCAAGAAGCAAGCGCCAAAGTGATCGCCTGCTGCATTTCTCGCTCTGGATTGCGGAAACTGGAACTGGATTCCTCGCCACGAGCAGCGACGATCGTGGCGCATTAGCCCGGTGCCTCGTCGCATTGCCGCGATTTGCTCACAGGGCTCAGCCCAAACACAAGAGGAATGATCATGCCTACAGTTCAGATACACCTTCCTGCTGGTCAGGAAGAGGCGACAAAAGCCAGTTTGATCCAAGGACTGACGAAGGCCACCGTCGATGCGCTATCCGCGCCGATCGAGGCCGTCCGAATCATGATTGAGGAGTATTCGGCAGCCAACCAAGCCCTAGGTGGCGTGCACGCATCGGCGGTACCACCTGTCATGTTCGCTATCCTTATCGCCGGCCGCACCGACGCCCAGAAAGCGGCTCTGGTTGCGCGTCTGACCGAGGCTTGCACTACCTCGCTGGGCGTGCCGGCGGCTGACGTCACGATCTTCGTGAAAGACATCCCCAATACCGATTTCGGCTTGGGAGGCAAGACGGCCAAGTCACTCGGTCGGTGACCGCGATACCGTTTCTCATCGCACCACGAACTGGACACCGGTCTTATCATGCAATGCTTCTCATAACGGGCACATCGGACATTACTGGTGAAAAATCGAGGTCTTCGCCGGACGAAACGATATACTGCGCCGCGCTTGAATATTGAGTTGCGGCTTTCCCATAGTCACGATCGACCATTTGAGAATTTGGTTGGTCTCAATTTTTCGAAGGGACACCAATGTCAATTCCCGACAAAGATTATGACACTTTGATTCGCCGTATAGAGACATTGGAGGCCGAGTCAGAAATTCGAAAAATACAGGCCCGCTACATGCTCCTTTGCGACACCCCTCTACCGGAATACGGTGTTAAAAACGACGCCGAACGTATCGATCTGATCATGCAACTCTATACGGATGATGCTATCTGGGAGGGGGTCGGCGAGTATTATGATAATCAATTTGGCCGAGCTGTCGGTTCCGCAGCTATTCGAGAGCATTTTGAGGAATTCTGGTTCAAGAAAAAAGATCCTGAAT
Source organism: Burkholderia sp. Ac-20353 (assembly GCF_017104785.1). Taxonomy (NCBI): domain Bacteria; kingdom Pseudomonadati; phylum Pseudomonadota; class Betaproteobacteria; order Burkholderiales; family Burkholderiaceae; genus Burkholderia; species Burkholderia sp. Ac-20353. The sequence goes on from NZ_JAAGPL010000029.1 coordinate 33,197, forward strand.
TAATTTTGAATTGCCACTATTTGACGTCGGAACAGATTCACGTTAACACAGACGGAAAAACCGCGGATGGTCAATGGGTACATATGCAGCCATGGCTTTTTTCAAATGGAAAGGCGCTGCTTCGTTCCTCCAGACTGAACAACACATTCCGCAGGGAATCGGATGGTCACTGGAAAATCACCCGTACTCGCACAGAAAATTTGTTCGTCGCGCCGCTGTCGCCAACATGGGCATCCGACTATCCGTCAACATCCGTTCTTATGAAGCCTTAACGCGACTCGCTCCGAATCAGTCGCCGGCTCGCGCTTCCGCCATTCCCGGCCTGCATGTATCGAGGACTCCTGCAGGTGGGGATCGGCTCAACACCATCGTCTCTCCGGTTTCACGGATGAAGTCCAATCGGGAGTTCGCTCATCAATACGACTGCGTTCGATCATTCCCGCCCAGCGATGCGGGCAAGATCTGACCGGTCAGCCGCCCGCTCGCCGCGCGACGCGGCGACTGCGTCCATTTGTTACGCGAGCTGGCGGCAGAGCGAAACGGCAGTCGAGGCCACCGCCTTCGACCGGACTTGCCACGATCCGGCCACCGTGCCGCATCACGATGCTCTTGCACAGCGACAACCCGATCCCGTTTCCGCCCGCCTTCGACGACGAAAAGCCATCGAACAGGCGTTCGTGTGCACCGTCGGCAACCCCTGGGCCGTTATCGATTGCCCGCAGCTCTGCCTCGCCGTCAACTGTCAGTGCGGTGCCCAGAATCAGCGTGCGCGGCGTGCGCTCGACCCCGGAGAACGCCTCGATCGCATTGAATGCAAGGTTCAGAATCACCTGGCCAATCAGCACGCGCTCGCAGCGAATCGGCAACGGAGAGGCGGATTGCGCAATCGAAATCGCAACCCCCGCTTCCTTGGCGCGCAATTCGATGAAATACGCGACGTCTGCGAGAATGTCGCGCAGGTCCACCACCGCCTCGACCTGCTCGCGCTTGACGATGTATTCGCGCACGCTCTTGATGATCAACGCCGCATGCTCCGCCTGACGATCCGCGCTGCGCAGTCCCCAGATGGCGTCGTCGACGGCACCGCCCACCTTCAGGCGCTGAATCGCACCCTCGATGAAATTGCGCACCGCCGCGAGCGGCTGGCTCAATTCATGCGCAATCACGGTCGCCATCTCGCCCATTGCATTGTAGCGGCCGGCGTATTCAAGCATTCGCGCCTCTGCGCGCCGCGCGTCCTCGATCGCGACTTCGTCGCTGATATCGCGGAAGTGGATCAGAAGGCCGTCGAGATCGCCTTCGATTTCGACTTGCCGGCACGTGATTCGCAACCAGCACACCGTGCCATCGCGCCGTACGATCCGATAGCGTTGTGGCCCCGAAGGCCGCACGCTCGGTGCGTCGTGCAGTTGCGTGATCAGCCTGTCGCGATCCGCCTCGGTGCAGTAGTCCAGTACGTCGCCGAGTGCTTCGCCGGGCGCGAGTCCGAGCACGCGGCGGCCCGATTCGCTGATGAACTGCACGCCGCCGCCCGGTGTCACTACCGCCACGCCTTCGTCAAGGTCCTGCATGAATTCGCGGAGTCGCGCCTCGTAGCGCCGCAACTTCTGGCGAGTGGCCTCTTCTGCACTGATGTCGCGAAACTGCACCATCACCACATCACGCCCGCGCAGCGGCACGTACGTCGCGACCGCCTCAGACAGCATATCGACACCCGTGCGCGACCTGTAGCACCACTCGAACACCTGCGGTCCTTCAGTGATAGCGCGGTCCATCGTGCCCACACCAATCTCCCGCCGGTATTTGAGTTCGGGACGCGTCATGTCCGGCGCCTTCAACGGCAGCAACTCCTCAACAGAAAAGCCGAGCGCCATGCACGCGGCACGGTTCGCCCACACGATGGACTTGGTTTGCGCATCGTGCAGCAGCACGCACGTCGTCAGCGCGTCGAACAGGCAATGGAAATCGTCTTCGTCGGGAAAACTCATGATCAGACTCGAAGGATCGCATGCGGAATCTGCATGACTGACTCTACTCGCACCATAGCACCGAGGAACTGCGGCCGCACCTGAAGATTTCTTTAGTAAGCCGCGGAACTTCACCAGTTGCGCCACCCAACGCACCAATTGATGCCCGTTATTGGTGTTCCTAAACTGGGTTGGTCATTGTGCTCCATATCCAAAGCGGAGCATCTGTTATCCGATACGCAAACGAAATCTATTTTTGACCAGGAGCCTGCCATGTCCACCGCCACACACGCTTTCGACACTGCCCCGTCGTCGTCGCTCCCCGCAGACCACGCGTCGGGCGGGTCACATTTGCCGCTCGAGGCGGTGATCGATATCGTGGCGGCTCGACGAGAAGAATTCGACCGCCTGTCGCATGTGCCGCGCGACGTGATCGACCTGTTCAAGCAGGCCGGCATCTTTCGTGCGGGCACACCGCAGCGCTTCGGCGGCGATGCGCGCGCGCCAACCGAATTCCTCAACATGATCGAGCAGATCGCCACTGCTGACGGTTCGGCTGCCTGGGTCGCGAGCTTCGGCTCCGCGAACGTCTATCTCGCCGCGCTGCCGCTCGACACGCAGGCCGAGCTCTACGCGACCGGCCCGGACCAGGTGTTCGCGGGCGGCCTGTTCCCGGTGCAGGTGGCACAGACCACCCCTGGTGGCTGGCGTGTCAATGGTACGTGGAAATTTGCGAGCGGCTGCAAGGGCGCAGACTGGCTCGGCGTCGGCATCAGCGTGCCGGGCGCACAGGACGAGGCGCCGGGCAAGCCGCGCATGGCCGTGTTCCGTCCCGAGCAGGTCGAAATCGTCGAGAACTGGAGCGTCGTCGGCATGCAAGGCACGGGCAGCCACGACCTGCGCGTCACCGATCAGTTTGTGCCCGAGGCGTGGACCTTCGTACGTGGTAGCGCGCCGACCGTCGACGAACCCCTGTATCGCTATCCGACCATTGCCTATGCGTCGCAAGTGCTCGCTGTCGTCAATCTCGGCCTCGCACGCGCCGCGCTCGACGTCGTCAACCGAATGTCCGGAGGACGCATCACGACGACCGGCGCGCCGCGCCTCGCCGATCGCGCCTACTTTCGCATCGAGCTCGCGAAAGCCGAAGCGCAATTGCGCTCCGCGCGCGCGTTCTTCTATGAAGCGACTGACGCCGTATGGCGCTCGATCCTCGCCGGCGACCCGGTGACGTCCGAACAGGTCAGCCTGCTGCGCCTTGCCGCGACGCACATCGCGCGCGAAGGCGCGAGTGTCGTCGAGCGGGCCTATCGCCTTGGCGGCACGCCCGCCATCTATCGCGCGCATCCGCTGCAGCGCCTCTTGCGCGACGCGATGGTCGTCACACAACACGCGTTCCTCGCTGAAGGTAACTTCGACGGCGCAGGCGCGGTATTCACCGGTGTCACGCCGATCCCGGGTTATCTGTAACTCGACAACCATTTCATCGATCTCAAAAGGGAGCCCACCATCATGTCCGATTCCAACCCGCTGCCGCTTCGCGTGCTGTTTTGCTGCGGCGTCACACAAAATTTCTTTGACCTGCCGCGCGAGAAGATCGGCGAAGTCTGGCAGGCGTATGGCGCGATGCTCAATGCGGTCGAAGCGATGCCTGGCGTGCGCGTGCTCGGCGTGATGGACGACGACCGCCTCGTTGTCGGCCAAGCCGACGGGGCGCCGTGGACCTTCTACATCATGGCTGACGTCGCCGATTTCGACACTGCGGTCGCCGTCTGCAACCTGTACCGAACGACGCCGGTCGGCGAATACAACCTGTGGCGCTACGGAAAGATCGAAGCGCGCGTCGGCCGCCCCCTGAGCGTGCCGCCCGCAAAGTGAGGGACACATTGCAACACGATACGGCCGTTAAACCGATCTCGCTTGGCGCGCTCGCAGTGGCTTCCCATTCCTGAGTTCAACCCAACGCTAACCCGCGACATCGACCCATGACAGGTTTCATCGACAGATTCACTCTGGGCGGCCCCGGCCCGACGATTGCGATCAAGGACACGATCGACATTACCGGCTATCCGACCAGGGCCGCGAGCCGCGCGCTCGCCGACGCGCCGTCCGCCTCGCGACATGCCGACGTCGTGCAGCATTTGCTCGACGCCGGCTGGCAAATTACCGGCAAGGCCAACATGCACGAGTTGGCGTTCGGCATGACTGGCATCAACGATTACACGGGCACGCCACTCAATCCGCAGGATGCGTCGCTGATTCCCGGTGGCTCTTCTAGCGGCTCGGCGTCGCTCGTCGGATTCAGCATTGTTGATGCGGCTCTCGGCACCGACACTGGCGGTTCGATTCGCGGCCCCGCCGCGTGTTGCGGTGTGCTAGGCCTGAAACCGACCTTTGGCCGTGTGTCGAGGCGCGGTGTCGCGCCCGCGGAAACCACGCTCGATTGCGTCGGGCCGTTCGCGCGCGATGTGAACACGCTGGCAGCCGTGATGGCAGCGATCGAGCCGGGATTCGACCATACGCGTGCGCTGCGGCCAATGCCGGAATGTACAGTCGGGCAAGTCGCCGTCGAGGCGGACCCAGCCATCCTCGCCGCGCTCGACAACGCCGTCCATCAGGCCGGATGCCGGTCGCAATCGATCGTGCTTGATGATCTTCGCGCGGCGTTCGATGCGGGACTCACCGTGATCAATGCAGAGACCTCACAGGCGTTCGGCCATCTCGTCGCCTCCGGCAAGCTTGGCTCGGATCTCGATGCCAGGCTGCGCGCTGCCGCGACGACGACGTCCGCGGCGCTCGCGCTAGCCGAGCAGGTGCGCGTGCGCATCACGCAACAGATCGACCGCGCCCTGGCCGATGTCGAGGTCCTGGTGCTGCCTACGCTGCCTGCGCTTCCAATCACGGTCGACGCCGCGCGCAGCGGCACGTCGGTGATCGCGATGTCGTCGCTGATTCGTCCGTTCAACCTGAGCGGGCATCCTGCACTCAGCATGCCGCTGCCACTTGCCGGCTCGCCGCTGAAGGCCGGGTTGCAGATCATCGGCCGCAAGGGAGCCGACGAACAGGTCTGCGCGGTCGCGGCGCGATTCGAGGCGGCTTTCGCCGCATGACACTCAACCGGTGCACGTACCGCGCACCTCATCAAAGGAACCACGATCCATGTCCGATCGAGTCGTACTCGTTACCGGTGCCGCCCGCGGGCTTGGCGCCATCATCGCAGAGAAATTCTATTCGGCAGGCTATCGCGTCGCGCTCGCCGACATCGCGCACGACGCCGTGCAGGCACATGCGCACACACTCGACCCGAGCGGCGCACGTGCGATCGGCCTGAAGCTCGACGTGACGTTGAAAGACGACTTCGCAGCAGCGCGCGATACGCTCGTCGCGCGCTGGGGACACGTCGACGCGCTCGTCAACAATGCAGGAGCCTCGAAGGTGGTGCCGGTAATGGAGATCACGGCCGAACAGTTCGACCAGGTGATCGACGTGAACCTGCGCAGCGTGCTGTTCGGCTGCCAGGTGTTCGGCCACTACTTCGCGACGCGCGGCGAGGGTCGAATCGTCAACATCGCGTCGCTTGCCGGACAGAACGGCGGCTCGGCGACGGGCGCACACTACGCGGCTGCGAAGGGTGGCACGCTGACGCTGACGAAGGTGTTTGCGCGCGATCTCGCGGCGCAGGGTGTAACCGTCAACGCGATCTCGCCCGGCCCGCTGGACTTGCCGATCGTGTACGAAAACGTCACGCCGGAGAAGCTCAAGCAAGTGCTGACGAACCTGCCCGGCGGCCGGCTCGGTTCAGCCGGGTTCGTCGCGGATGCGGCCGTGTTGCTCGCGTCTGGCGATGCACATTTCGCAAACGGTGCGTGCTGGGACATCAACGGCGGCTTGTATATGCGTTGAGCGTATCGCGGCGCCGGCGGCTAGCGCGGTGGGGTTGCGTCGTCGCCCCACACCGCCATCACGTCACGCACGAGCGCCGCGATCGATCCGGTACCGAGCTTTTCCTTAATGCTCGCCCGATGGACGTCGACCGTCTTCACGCTGATATCCAGGTCCGACGCGATCTGCTTGCTGCCCTTGCCGTCGATAACACCGCGCAGCACCTCCTTTTCCCGCGCGGTCAGTGCCTCGAGACGCTGTCTCAGTTCGCGATGCCGCTGACTTGTCGCGTGCCGCTGCTGTGCGAGGCGGATCGCGCGCTGCACGCGCTCTAGCATCTGCTGCGAGTTGTATGGCTTCTCAACGAAGTCAATCGCGCCGTGCTGCAGCGCACGAACGGACATCGGAATGTCGCCATGTCCACTGACAAAAATCACTGGCAGTGTCGCGCCACGCGCATTCAGCTCGGCTTGCACGTCGAACCCGCTGATTTCCGGCATGCGCACGTCGAGCACCAGGCACGCGGGAATCGTCGCGTCGAAGCGCGCGAGGAAGTCCGATGCATTCGCGAAGCCCTCGGACCGGATGCCGACCGAATCGAGCAACCACGATAGCGACGTTCGCATGCCGCTGTCGTCGTCGACGATATATACGATCGGAGCTGGTGATGTCATCGAGTGTCTCACGAAACGTTGGAAGGATTTTTGGTCGCGACGCAGATCGCCCGTTCGGGGGCTCGTCGCGTCACGATTACCGGGGAGCACATCATAACGAGCCGAAATCTTGATGAAAACCCCCTTTACGGCCGACAGAAACTCATGTTCACACGTTTTTTCCAGCGGCGCGTGATTTAACTAGGTAGAACCTTTACCGGCATTGGTGGCAAGGCCATCTTCGACGTCAATCATGCGAATGTTTTTCCGATTCTGCGTGACGTACGCTTTCATCATCCGCGGTCGCCGACGCGCATGTAGCCCGCGATCGCCGTATTCGTCATTTCAGGAGCGAACATGTCCGACATCCAGCGAGCGCCCGTAGCCCCCCTTCCTTCCGACGCGCAAAGGAATTTCCGGCAGGCGATGGCCCATCTCGGTGCCGCCGTCAACGTGATCACCACCGCGGGGACGCATGGCCGCTGTGGCATCACGGCGAGCGCAGTATGCTCCGTCACCGATACGCCGCCGACACTGCTCGTCTGCATCAACCGATCAAGCGCAATGCACGCGGCCTTCGAACGGAACCGCCGCGTATGCATTAACGTGCTGCCCGCGGAGCACGAATTGCTCGCGCGCCACTTCGCGGGGCAAACCGAACTGCGGATGGAGCGACGCTTTGACCTGCCGATCTGGGACGATGGCGCACACGGCGTACCGGTGCTGCGCGATGCGCTCGCAAGCCTGCAAGGCACGATCGTCGAGATGAAGGAGGTGGGTTCGCATTCTGTGATGTTTGTCGAAGCAACGGATATTCGCGTACGCGACGACGGCGACAGCCTGATCTACTTCAGCCGCGCGTTTCATCGGGTCGCGCGAACCGCTTGCGGACGTTGACACCCCACGGATCGCAATGCGAACCGGTACGCTTTCGCGCCACACGCGAGTGGGTGCGATCGCGTCTAAGACGGTACACGGGATCCACAACAATGCCACCCGACGGCGCATCGGGCAAAATCGGACTACCGACGGGAAATATCGCCGCATTGTCTTCCCTGATATTTCCAGATCTCTCGATCGGTGAATTTCAGCACCCGTGAATCGTCTGTCAGAGCACTGCCCCGACGACACCCACCCCATGCAACTCAAAGATCACGCTTGCACCGACGGCGACGAACATGCGGCGTTGCTCGCCGGCGTAGATCTGGTGGGGGTGATAGGCCAGCAACGTCGCGACGGTCAGTTCCTCCATCTTCTCGACGGCGCCCGCCTGTATCGACATCATCGCGCCGCAGGCCAGCACAATTATCCATCTCCGTTCTCGTTTCATCTCGTTTCCGCTTGCAAATGCGTTTGCATTTGCGAAAAATCCGCGGCAGAAAAATCACGAGACAGCTCCAAAATCGGCTGTCACGGGATCTGCTCAAGCAGCAGAATATTGGCATTGAGGATCGAGGAGAAATCGATCATGGTTCGGCACCTTAATTCCTGGCTCGCACTAATTCTTTCCTTCCGCAAACGCGATGGCTTCCCCAAGCGCATGCACGAACTGATCGATCTTGATCGGCTTCGTCAGATAGCGAAAAAAACCCGCCTTCAGGCCCTTCTCGACGTCACGCGGCATAGCATTCGCGCTGAGCGCCACAACGGGAATACCCGCCGTCGCGGGATTCTTGCGCAAAATTCTCAGCGCTTCGATGCCGCTGATGTCGGGCAGATTGATATCCATCACGATCACCTGCGGCAGCGCAGTGCACGCCAGTTCCACACCGAGTTGTCCCGTCACGGCGCTGAGCATGCGCATGTCCGCGTGCCTGGCGATCAGTTGCCCAACAAGTTTCAGGTTAGCCGGGTTGTCCTCGACATAAAGCACGGTATGTGCGCGCGCCTCGGCACCAGCCTCCTTGGCCACACCCTTGGCTGGTGTGGCGAGTTGCGCGGCGTCCATCGTTGCCATTTCCGGAAGGGGCGCCGCATCGAGCTCAATCCAGAAGACACTTCCCTTCCCCACGGTACTTTCGACGCCGATGGTGCCGCCCATCAGTTCCGTTAGCCGCTTGGCCACCACCAACCCTATACCTGTGCCCTCCTCAGTCCCGGCGTCTTGTCCCAGGCGATTGAATGGCTGGAAGAGCTGGCCCAACTGGGCCCGCGACAAACCCAGGCCCGTGTCACTGACGCTGACGCAAACCCGATCCGGTATGTGCGTGCTGTAATCGACATGGACCGCTCCCGACGGGCAGTTGTATTTGATGGCATTCGAGAGCAGATTGATCAGGATTTGTTTGAGCCGAGTCCGGTCTGCGCGGACATGGCAGAGCGGATCGACGTATGGAAAGCTCACACGAATGCCTCGTTGCTGCGCCTGGGGCCCGATCATGGATTCGCATTCGTGCAACATATTGCTCAACGATACTGGCTCAGGCGAGATCGATACTTGTCCGGATTCGATCCTTGCCAAATCAAGCACTTCGTTGATCAACTCGAGCAGGTGCCATCCCGCATTCAGAATCTGATCGATGCTCGACTGTTGCGACGGCGTCGGAGGCGGCGAGTCAGACGCCATGAGCTGGGCGAAACCCAGGATCGCATTTAGCGGGCTGCGCAGCTCGTGGCTCATACTGGACAGAAAGTCCGATTTCGCACGGTTGGCGCGTTCGGCCGTGGCCAGAGCCTGCTTGCGGTCTTCGATGTCGGTGACGGTCCCAACCCACATCTCGACGTTTCCTTCCTCATCTTTTATCGGGGATGCGCGATCTAGATGCCATCGGTAAGTGCCGTCGGATTTTCTTTTTATCCGCAGTTCCATTTCATATTCCGCGCCGCTCGTGAGCGCGGTGGTCCAATTCGCGATCGCCAGCTGCAAATCATCGGGGTGTACCGTTGACGTCCAGTTCCAACCCTGCACTTGCGCGAAATCGAGTCCTGTATACGTTTCGAGCCGCCGGCTAACGTAGTCAATCGAACCATCCGGCGCTGCGGTGTATACGATATGGGGTATCGCATCGGCGAGCGACCTGAAACGCCGTTCAACATCGTCGACCTCGGTTTCTGAACAAGAATGTTTTTCCGACAAAGGTTGCTTTTGCATGATCCAACCCCAAAGCAAGGACCGACGCACCTGCAGCGCGGAGCCAAAATTGCGGCAATCCAGGTGACGGAATGCCTCGATGGGAGTTCGCGTGGGCGGTGCGCCCGCTCCCCCCTGACCGAATATCCCAAATTTACTTCCCGATTTCGAAACTGAAGTGGATGCTTCGCGATCGGCCTCTCTCCGGCTTAAGCTCACGCCGCGGGTATCTATTCGTCCAATAGTACTGCTGGGAAGACCCAGAGTGGACAGTGGGGAAGAAAGCCCCCGGGAATGCCTGGCAAAGCGTAGCAAGATGACCGTGCTCATACCGTCCCAAAGGATCGATGCCTGCTCGATAAAATTTCACCAAAAGTGAACATCATCTACCGGGCGTCCCACCGCCGGCCGGGCTGGCGACGGGGTTAAAGTGAATTTGCCAACATCTTTAACCATAAGGATACCAAATTGAACTATAGCGGCATTGACCTGCATTCGAACAACAGCATGGTCAACGTGATCGACGAAACAGACCATGTCGTGGCGGAAAAGCGCCTGCACAACGACGTGACGAGGATTCTCGCGTTTCTGGGTCTATGGCAAGCAGGGCTCGCCGGCGTCGTGGTTGAATACGTACAACTGGTACCGGTTCGTCGATGGGCTGCAGGCCGCGAATGGCAGCGCATGCCCCGATATAACCTTCGCACGGGGACGTCAACGCCATGTCGACAACGCGCGTGACAGCGAGCTCGTGTTCTTCGACAAATGAAGGGGAAAGCCAGCGGTTTCGTACCGCGCCTTCAAGTGCACTCATGCCGTGTTCGCGCACGGTAGCGGCGCGCGCGTCCCAGGACTCAGGGGGACGTAGGCAGCCGTGTTACATAGGACAAGCTTGGCTACACGTTCGGGATGGTGCGTGGCGATCCACATACCGACCATCCCGCCAAGCGACAGGCCGCAAATGTGCACCTTTTCCAGGTTGAGGCAATCCAGCATCGCGATTAAATCCGTTGCGAAGCCTTCGATCGAGTAGGGACCTTCCGGCACTCCTGAAGCCCCTTGGCCGCGAGCGTCGTAACGCAGCACACGCACGGCCTTCGCCACGATAGCCGCTACGTTGTCCCAGATCGACAAATCTGTAGCGATGGAGTTAACAAGAACGACTGTGTCGCCTTCCGCCGGGCCCTCGACCTGGAAATGTATGCGGGTGTCTTGAACGTCTAAAAACGGCACGCTGCGGTTCTCCTATGGTTCTCTTTCTTCCGGCTCATTGCTCAAATATCGCGGTCGATGCCGCGGGTCACGATGCGCTTCGCCAGATTCATGTCACCAATTCTGGGAATAGGAGTAGTATCCGTCAATCAGATAGGTGGATTTGCCAAATCAATGCGATGGATAATATATGGACGTAGACACACTCGATCTGAATCTGCTGCGCATCTTCGACGCGTTGATGCGCACGAGAAATGTGACCTCGGCGGGCGAGGCGGTTGGTCTGAGTCAACCTGCGGTGAGCTATGCGCTAGCGAAACTACGGACAGCTCACGGGCGACGAGTTATTTGTACGCAGCAGAGGAGGAATGGAACCGACACCGCGGGCGATTCACATGGGCGTGCCGGTTCGACAAGTGCTTGACATGATTCGGCGAGAAGTCTTTCAGACAGATCACTTTATTCCGTCAGAAGCCGATCGCGTCTTTACTCTGAGCCTGTCTGATATTGGCGAAATGGTGTTCTTGCCTAGACTTCTGCGGCGTCTTCGGACCGAAGCGCCACATGTCACGGTCAAATCCGTGTCGTTGTCCCCTGCAGACCTTCAGGAGGCGATGGCTTCGGGAGACGTCGACCTGGCGGCCGGCTATTTCCCCGACATCATCAAAGCGAATTTCTACCAGCAGCACCTATTCGCGCACACATTTGCTTGCCTGGTGAGAGAGGGGCATCCGACAATCCGAAAACGGATGACTATGAAACAGTTCATGGATGCCACGCACATCGTGATACGAGCTGAAGGGCGAAGCCAAGAGATCTTCGAACGACATCTCGAGGAGAAACGCATCACCCGACGCGTCGGCCTGGTGATTCCCCACTTCATGAGCGTGCCTCATTTGCTTCAGGCCACCGACATGGTTGCGACGGTGCCCCTTTCACTCGCAGAGGCGCTCGTCAGTTTTGGCACTGTACGCATGTTCGATCTACCATTTGAAACACCAAGGTTTGATCTCAAGCAGTACTGGCATGCAAGGTTTCATCGTGACCCGGCTAACCAATGGCTCCGGCAACTCGTCTACGAATCGTTTATCCAAGGGATTTAGTTTTTAGCGCATTTACCAGAGAATTCGGACAAGTAAGCCGAACGAGGCTGCGCGAGCTGTATGCAGGGAAACCTGCACGTACAGTTCTTCGGGGGCCCTGTGTCCGGGAGGACATGGGGCTACCCACTATCACGATCGCATCAAGCTGAAACTAAGGGGGCTGGGTGCCATGCAGTACCGGACTCAACTCGCGAAAGCATAGTCGTCAACCTTCCACCTCTGCCGGGTCAGTTCAAAGCACTATGGACATGAGTCGTACTAGCTCGCGCCTTTGCTGACAAGGCTTTTGCTTGTGTCCATGGAGCGTCGATTCTCGGTTGCAAGGACAACCGCAGACAGCACAGCAGCGCACAGTAACCGATATTCCGTTATCGTCCGACATTTTTGCGTATACGTATGCGTATACACAATCAATTTTCTTATGAAAAACTATTTATATTCAGTAAGTTAAGTGATAAATTCGAGTCCTCTCCTGGCACCATCTGTTTTCAAAAAAGGTCAGCGCTAGCTGACCTTTTTTCATTTCCAGCCCAGGAAACAAAGCGCCTGCACGCTTTGCACGAAGCCCCCCTCCTGAAAGACCGGCATCCCGCCGGCCCTCCTTCTTTCCGATCGCACCCATCTGAAATCCGGTCGCCGCCTTCCCGGCAGACGGGAATCGCCGCATCGCGTCCGCCCCGCCCCCCCTGCCCGGGATTTCCCTAGGCTGACATCCCGCGCGCCACGCGGTTAAATAAATCAACGTGATTTATTTAATGCACCACCACCCGGCGCCCCCACCCGGCGCCCCATGGAAGGAGACACCATGCGAAGCCCGCACATCGGCCAGGGAAGCAATTCGGCCAACGTGCGCCGTTACAACGAGCGCCTGTTGCTGAAAGCCTTGCGCCGCGCGGGCAGCGCGTCGAAAGCCGATCTCGCGCGCCTCGCGAACATGACCGGCACGGCCGTCGGCAGCATCATCACGTCGCTCGCCGACGCGAAGCTGATCGAATTCACGGGCCGCCGCGTCGAAGGCCAGCGTGGCCAGCCCGCGTCGCTGATCCGTCTCGACCCGCGCGGCGCGTTCGGGATCGGCGTCCACCTCGACCGGATGCGGATCGAGACGGCGCTCGTCAACTTCGACGGCGACGTGCTCGGCCGCGTCACGCACGACACGCTGCTGCCGCCGCCCGCCGACGTGCTCGAGATCGTCCGGCGCGACGTCGACGCGATGCAGGCCCTCCTGCCCGCGCACGAGCGGGAACGACTGACGGGCGTCGGCCTCGCGCAGCCATACAACCTCGGCAGCTGGATGCGCGAGCTCGGCCTCGCCCCCGACACGTTCCGTCCGTGGGAAGACGTCGATTTCGCCAGCGAACTCGGGCGCGCGCTGTCGCTGCCGGTGTTCGGCGAAAACGACGGCAACGCGGCCGCAATCGCCGAGCTGTTCTACGGCTTCGGCCGGCAGCAGGACGATTTCATCTACCTGTTCATCGGCCCGGCGATCGGCGGCGGCATCGCGATCGATGGCGACTGCCTGCGCGGCGTCACCGGTAACGCGGGCGACATCGGCGTGATGCCGGTGCCGCCGAGCCGCCTGCCGTCGGCGCCGCCGCCGCGCGGCCCGTGGGACATCCTGCTTGCGCGCGCATCGCTCCATGCGCTCGTGCGCCACCTGCGCTACAGCGGCGAGACGGTCGACAACCGCGCGGATCTCGAAGCGTGCATCGCACGCGGCCTGCCCGCCGTCGACGAATGGATCGACGATTGTGTCGACGCGCTCGCCCCCGCGCTGCGCGCGGTGCTTTGCGTGATCGACGCACCGGTGGTCGTACTCGATGCGGACACCGACGCAGGCCTGATCGACGCGATCGCGAAGCGCCTGCACACCGCGCTCGTCGCGACCGCGCCGGAAGCGCGCGGCACACCGACGCTCGTGCGCGGCACCTTCGGCGCGGACGCCGGCGCGATCGGCGCGGCGACGCTGCCGATGTTCTTCAACTTCTCCCCGCGGGCCGGCATCCTCAAGGGTGCGAGCGCGGAATCGCAGGAGGTCAACCATGTCGCGATCTGAGTCGCCCCGTCCGCTGCTCGAGATGCGCGGGATCAGCAAGACGTTCCCGGCCGTGCGCGCGCTCGACAACGTGAGCCTGACCGTCTATCCGGGCGAGATCCATTCGCTGATGGGCGAGAACGGCGCGGGCAAGTCGACGCTGATGAAGATCCTGTCGGGCGCGTACCAGGCCGATGCGGGCGGCGAGATCCTGATCGACGGCGCGCGCATCGACGTCAATGGTCCGCTCGCCGCGCGCGACGCGGGCGTCGCGGTGATCTACCAGGAGCTGTGCCTCGCGCCGAACCTGACGGTCGCGGAAAACATCTACGTCGGCCGCGAACTGCGCCGCGGCAACCGCCGCTGGGGCACGATCGACCGCGCGGCGATGGCGCGCGGCTGCCAGGACGTGCTCGCGCGTCTCGGCGCGCCGTTCGGGCCCGATACCCTCGTCGGCACGCTGTCGATCGCCGAGCAGCAGCTCGTCGAGATCGCGCGTGCCGTCCATACGCGTGCGCGCATCCTCGTGATGGACGAACCGACGACGCCGCTGTCGTCGCGCGAAACGGAACACCTGTTCCGGCTGATCCGCCAGCTGCGCGAGGAAGGACTCGCGATCATCTACATCAGCCACCGGATGGCGGAAATCTACGAGCTGTCCGACCGCGTATCGGTGCTGCGCGACGGCACTTACGTCGGCACGCTGGATCGCGCGTCGCTGTCGTCCGAGCGGCTCGTCGGGATGATGGTCGGCCGCGACATCTCCGGTTTCTACAAGAAGGAACATGCGCCGTACGACCGCGGCCACCTGCTGCTGTCGGTGCGCGACGTCGCCGACGGCGGTCGCGTGCGCGGCTGCAGCCTCGACCTGCACGCGGGCGAAGTGCTCGGCATCGCGGGCCTCGTCGGCGCGGGCCGCACGGAACTCGCGCGGCTCATCTTCGGCGCGGAGCCGCGCACGCGCGGCGACGTGACGATCGGCGAGCGGACCTTCGGCGCGCATTCGCCGCGCGACGCGATCGACGCAGGCCTCGTCTACCTGACCGAAGACCGCAAGCGCCAGGGCCTGTTCCTCGACATGAGCGTGCGCGACAACATCAACATCTCGGTGTGCAACCGCGACGCGCGGCTCGGCGCGCTCGATCTCGCGCGCGGCGCCGCACGCGCACGCGACGCGATCACCGCGCTGTCGATCCGCGTGCCGCATGCGAACGTCAACGTCGGCGCGCTGTCGGGCGGCAACCAGCAGAAGGTGCTGTTGTCGCGGCTGCTCGAAACGAAGCCGCGCGTGCTGATCCTAGACGAGCCGACGCGCGGCGTCGACATCGGCGCGAAATCCGAGATCTACCGGATCATCAACGACCTCGCCCGCGCGGGCGTCGGCGTGATCGTGATCTCGAGCGAGCTGCCGGAGATCATCGGTGTCGCCGACCGCGTGCTGGTGATGCGCGAAGGCGAGATCGCAGGCGAACTCGGCGGCTACAGCGGCACGCCGATCACGCAGGAAGCGATCATCGCGCTCGCAACCGGCTCGCAAACGGAACTGGCGGACGCGCACTGAGCGCCGCCGCTCATTTTCCACCTTACACTTAGGCTACCGAAATGATCAACCCGACCAAGCAACGGAACCTCGCTTCCGCGCCGGCCCATCCGGTACAAGACCGCGCGCCGCAGACGCGCGTCGCCGACCACCGCGCGCGCATGCAGTCGCTGATGCGCACCGCCGGCATGCTGCCGGTCCTGCTGCTCCTGTGCATCGGCTTCGGCTTGCTGACCGACGGCTTCCTCACGCTGCAGAACCTGTCGATCGTCACGCAGCAGGCATCGATCAATATCGTGCTCGCCGCCGGAATGACGTTCGTGATCCTGACGGGCGGCATCGACCTGTCGGTCGGCTCGGTGCTCGCCGCCGCGGCGGTCGCCGCGCTGCTCGCATCGAACATCCCGAACTGGGGCTGGCTCGGCGTGCCGGCCGCGCTCGCGGTCGGCCTCGTGTTCGGCGTGATCAACGGCGGGCTGATCGCGCTGCTGCGCCTGCCGCCGTTCATCGTCACGCTCGGCGCGCTGACGGCCGTACGCGGCGTCGCGCGCCTGATGGGCAACGACACGACGATCTTCAACCCGCAGCTGCCGTTCGCGTTCATCGGCAACGGCTCGATCCTCGGCGTACCGTGGCTCGTCGTGATCGCCGGCGCGGTGATCGTCGCTTCGTGGTTCATCCTGCGCCGCACGGTGCTCGGCATGCGGATCTACTCGGTCGGCGGCAACCCGGAAGCGGCACGCCTGTCGGGCATCAACGTGCGCATGATCCAGATGTTCGTCTATGCGGCGTCGGGCCTGCTCGCCGGCCTCGGCGCGGTGATGTCGGCCGCGCGGCTCTATGCGGCCAACGGCCTGCAGCTCGGCCAGTCGTACGAGCTCGACGCGATCGCCGCGGTGATCCTCGGCGGCACCAGCTTCGTCGGTGGCGTCGGCTCGATCGTCGGCACGCTGATCGGCGCGCTGATCATCGCCGTGCTGACCAACGGGCTCGTGCTGCTCGGCGTGTCCGACATCTGGCAATACATCATCAAGGGGCTCGTGATCATCGGCGCGGTCGCGCTCGACCGCTACCGCCAGCGCGACTCGGCACGCACCTGACGCGCGCCGCCCCACCCGCTCACCCATCGGGGCGCAGGCAGGTCCGCCTGCGCCCGGCGCCTGACGAACCTCACGGACCCTCGAACCAATCGAACCAATCGAACCAATCGAACCAATCGAACCACTCGGAGACAACGACATGTTCAAGCACAAAGCTGTCCTGACCGGCATCGCCTGCGCGTTCGCCTTCGCGGCATCCGCCGCCCACGCGGACAGCAAGCCGCTGAAGTCGATCGGCATCACCGTCGGCTCGCTCGGCAATCCGTATTTCGTCACGATCGCGAAAGGCGCCGAGGCGCGCGCGAAGCAGATCAACCCGAATGCGAAGGTCACGGCCGTGTCGGCCGACTACGACTTGAACAAGCAGTTCACGCAGATCGACAACTTCATCTCCGCGCACGTCGACATGATCCTGCTCAACGCCGCCGATCCGAAGGCGATCGAGCCCGCGGTGAAGAAGGCGCAGGCGGCCGGCATCACGGTCGTCGCGGTCGACGTCGCCGCGGCCGGCGCGAATGCGACCGTGCAGACCAACAACGTGAAGGCCGGTGAGCTCGCGTGCGACTTCCTCGCGAAGAAGCTGAGCGGCAAAGGCAACGTGATCATCGAGAACGGCCCGCAGGTGTCGGCAGTGATCGACCGCGTGAACGGCTGCAAGTCGGTGCTCGCGAAGAACCCGGGCATCAAGCTGCTGTCGAGCGACCAGGACGGCAAGGGTTCGCGCGAAGGCGGGATGAACACGATGCAGGGCTACCTGACGCGCTTTCCGAAGCTCGACGGCGTGTTCACGATCAACGATCCGCAAGCCGTCGGCAGCGATCTCGCCGCGAAGCAGCTGAACCGCAGCGGCATCGTGATCACGTCGGTCGACGGCGCGCCCGACATCGAGACCGCGCTCAAGAGCAACACGCTCGTGCAGGCGTCCGCCAGCCAGGACCCGTGGGCGATGGCGCAACAGGCCGTCAATGTCGGCTACGGGATCATGAACGGCCAGAAGCCCGCCAATCCGATGATCCTGATCGAACCGACGCTCATCACGCGCGACAACGTGAAGGGCTACAAGGGCTGGAGCGCCCCGCACTGACCATTCCCAACCCGAACGACGCCAGCCAATCATGACTCCGTTGACCCAGACGCCCGCGTGGCGCGCCCTCGCCGACCATCGCGACACGCTGGCCGGCATCCCGCTGACCGAGCTGTTCGCGCGCGACTCCGGCCGCGCCGCGCGCTTCTCGCTCGAGGCGGCCGGCCTCTTCGTCGACTTCTCGAAACATCCGGTCGTCGACGAGACGATTGCGCGACTCGTCGCGCTCGCCCGCGCGACCGGCGTCGAAGCGCAGCGCGACGCGATGTTCGCCGGCGAGCCGATCAACCGCACCGAGCACCGCGCGGTGCTGCACGTCGCGCTGCGCGATCGCTCGGGCACGCCACGCGTCGTCGACGGCACCGACATTGCCCCGCAGGTCGCGGCCGTCCTCGCGAAGCTGCGCGGCTTCGCCGACGCGGTGCGCGACGGCGCGTGGCGCGGCCATACGGGCTGCCCGATCACGGACGTCGTCAACATCGGCATCGGCGGATCGGACCTCGGCCCCAAAATGGTCTGCGAGGCGTTGAAGCCCTACGCGCACCCGCGCCTGACGATGCATTTCGTGTCGAACATCGACGGCGCGGACATCACCGAGGTGCTGAAGCACGCGAATCCCGACACGACGCTGTTCGTCGTGTCGTCGAAGACCTTCACGACGCGCGAGACGCTCGTCAACGCGCACACCGCGCGCGCGTGGCTGCTCGCGAGCGGCGCGCCGGAGGCCGCGGTCGCGCAGCACTTCGTCGCCGTGTCGACGAATGCGGACGCGGTCGCCGCGTTCGGCATCGATCCGGCCAACATGTTCGAGTTCTGGGACTGGGTCGGCGGCCGCTATTCGCTGTGGTCGGCGATCGGTCTGCCGATCGCGCTGCAGGCCGGGATGGATGCGTTCGAAGCGCTGCTCGACGGCGCGCATGCGATGGACCGGCACTTCGCCACCGCGCCGCTCGAGCGCAACCTGCCGGCGCTGCTCGCGCTGATCGGCATCTGGCATCAGAACTTCCTCGGCGCGACGAGCCACCTGATCGCACCGTACGACCGCTACCTGCACCGGCTGCCTGCGTACCTGCAGCAGCTCGACATGGAAAGCAACGGCAAGTCGGTGACGCTCGCGGGCGAACGCGTCGACTACGCAACCGGCCCCGTGATCTGGGGCGAGCCGGGCACCAACGGCCAGCATGCGTTCTTCCAGCTGCTGCACCAGGGCACGGCCGTGATTCCCGCCGACATGATCGTCTGCATGCGGCCGCAGCACGCGCTCGACGAACACCACGACATCCTCGTCGCGAACTGCTTCGCGCAATCCGAGGCGCTGATGAACGGTGCACGTTCGGCCGACGAGCCGCACCGCCATTTCGAAGGCAATCGCCCGACCAGCACGATCTGTGTCGACCGGCTCGACCCTCCATCGCTCGGCGCGCTGATCGCGCTGTACGAGCACAAGGTGTTCGTGCAGGGCGCGGTCTGGCAGATCAATTCGTTCGACCAGTGGGGCGTCGAGCTCGGCAAGCGACTCGCGGTGGCGATCGAGCGCGAGCTCGGCGAACCGGGCACCGTCGAGTCGCACGACGGCTCCACCAACCAGTTGATCAACCGCTACAAGGCACGGCGCGACGCAGCGGCGTGATCTGACATGACGACGAACCTCCCCCGACTGGTCGTATTCGGCGAAGCGCTGACCGACTTCATCCGCGACGACGCGCAACACTGGCACAGCGTCGCCGGCGGCTCGTGCTGGAACGTGGCCCGCGTCGGCGCCCGCCTCGGCGTGCCGACCGGCTTTGCCGGCACGGTCAGCAGTGACACTTTCGGCGACGAGCTGATCCGCAAGAGCGCGGAGGCCGGGCTCGACATGCGCTTCATGCGGCAGGTCGACCGCGCGCCGTTCCTCGCGATGGTCGTGTCGAAGCAGCCGCCGCACTATTTCTTCATCGGCGAGAACAGCGCCGATCTCGCGTTCGATCCGGCCGCGCTGCCCGTCGGCTCGCTGGACGCCGCCGAGATCGTGCACGTCGGCTCGCTCGGTGTCGTGCGCGAGCCGCTCGCGTCGCGCCTGATCGATATCGCGCAGGCCGCGCGCGCAGCCGGCAAGCGGATCTCGTTCGATCCGAACTTCCGCGCGCCGATGGCCGAGCCGTCGTATCGCGCAACGCTGCGCCGGCTCGCCGGCCTCGCCGATTACATCAAGGTGTCCGACGAAGACCTGAGCGGCCTGTTCCCCGAACTCGACGAAACCGCCGCGCTCGCGCAATTGCGCGCATGGGCGCCCGACGCGGCCGTGCTCGTCACGCGCGGCGCGTCCGGCATGCACCTGTTCCATCGCAACGACACGCTGTTCCAGCCGGCGTTCCCGACCGATGTCGCCGACACCGTCGGCTGTGGCGACGCAAGCGTCGGCGGCTGGATGGCGAGCCTCCTCACGCGGCCCGATGCGCCGGCCGCCGAGCATCTGCGCTACGCGGCCGCGTGCGCGTCGGTCGCCTGCGCGCATCCGGGCGCGTACGCGCCGACGGCCGCCGAGGTCGCCGCGCTGCTCGACGCATCGCGCGTCGCGGCGGAGCTGCCGCGATGAATGCGGCCCACACGTCAGCCGCGCGCGATCCGTCGGCGTTCGCCTTCGTGCTGTTCGGCGGCACCGGCGATCTCGCGATGCGCAAGATCCTGCCGGCGCTGTATGCCGCACATCGCGACGGCCTGCTCGCGCCGTCCGGACGCATCGTCGCTGTCGCGCAGAATCCGTTCGACGCTGCCGGCTACCTGCGCTGGGTCGACGCGTCGGTGCGTCCGCACGTCGAGCGCGCATCGTTCGACGATTCATCATGGCGCAGCTTCGTCGAGCGGCTCGCGTATGTCGAGCTCGACGCGAGCCGGCCCGACGCGTTCGCGCGCCTGCGCGACGCGCTCGAGCCGATGCCCGGCCGCCGCATCTTTTACCTCGCGACGGGACCGTCGCTGTTCGTGCCGATCTGCCGCTCGCTCGCTGGCGCGGGCCTCGCGCCAGCGTCGTCGCGCATCGTGCTCGAGAAGCCGCTCGGCTACGATCTCGCGTCGTCGGCCGCGATCAACGACGCGGTCGGCACGATCTTCGCGGAGGAGCAGATCTACCGGATCGATCACTACCTCGGCAAGGAAGCGGTGCAGAACCTGTTCGCGCTGCGTTTCGGCAACGTGATGTTCGAGCCGCTGTGGCGCCGCGAATGGATCGAGAACATCCAGATCACCGTCGCGGAGGAACTCGGCGTCGGCGGTCGCGGCCCGTTCTACGACCAGACCGGCGCGCTGCGCGACATGGTGCAGAACCACCTGCTGCAACTGCTCGCGATCATCGCGATGGAACCGCCGCAATCGATGGAAGCGGACGCGGTGCGCGACGAGAAGCTGCGCGTGCTGCGCGCGTTGAAGCCGCTCACCGCCGACGACATTCCCCGCAGCGTCGTGCGCGGCCAGTATCGCGCGGGTGCCGTGCGCGGCAGCGCAGTGCCTGCGTATCACGACGAACCGGGCGTGACGCCTGACAGCGCGACCGAAACCTTCATCGCGCTGAAGGCCGAGGTCGACAACTGGCGCTGGGCCGGCGTGCCGTTCTTCCTGCGCACCGGCAAGCGGCTGGCGGACCGCGTAGCCGAGATCGTCGTCAACTTCCGGGCGGTCCCGCATTCGGCGCTAGGCGCCGCCGCGCTGCGGCCCGGCTCGAACCGGCTGACGATCCGCCTGCAGCCCGACGAATCGATCCGGCTCAGCACGCTCGCGAAGCAGCCGGGGCTCGGGATGTCGCTGCAGGGCGTGCACCTCGATCTCGCGTTCGACCGCTTCTTCCAGCAGAACCGGATGGAAGCCTACCAGCGGCTGCTGCTCGACGTGATCGCCGGACGTCTTGCGCTGTTCGTCCGCCGCGACGAACAGGAAGCCGCGTGGCGCTGGGTCGCACCGATTCTCGACGGCGCCGCGCAGCACTCGCCCGCGCCGAAGCCTTACGCAGCCGGCAGCTGGGGGCCCGCGCCGGCGAGCGCGCTGCTCGCGCGGCACGGCACCTGCTGGCGCGAGGAAGAAAACTGACCGGTGGCACACCAGATCGCGCCACACCAAGCCACACCACTACCGCACTCACGCATCGACTTCATGGACTCAGTCTGGCATTTCGAATGGGCGCACGGCGCGTTCGACCTCCATGCCCGCGGCGGCATGCTCGGCGGTGTCGCCTTTTTCAACGGCGCGCGCGTCATCCGGCCATTCTACGAACCGCCGTGGCTCGGCGAACCGGCCGCTCGGCCCGACGGGCTGCTCGGCGTGATGCGCAGCGAATTCCCGTGTGTGCCGTTCGGCGTGCCATATGCGCACACCGGGCTGCCGGAGGACGGCCTCGCCGACGGCTGGCGCGACGCGCTCGCGCCGCCGGTCGCCGCGGATGGCGTGCGCGACGTACATGGCGTGCACATCATGCATGACGCACCGCTCGACGCAAGCGACGATCTGCAGCACGGCTATGGCTGTATCGCAGACTGGACCTGCGTGCGGCGCACATCGCACGACATCGAGATCGCGCTCGACTATCCGGCCGGCTCGCCGATCGCGCGTGTCACGCGCACGATCCGCGCCGATCCGCACCGCGCGGCGCTGGAATTCGTGCTGCGGATCGACGCGCGCACGGCCGCGCGCCGCCCCGCCGGCCTGCATCCGAATCTCGCGCTGCCGTCGCTCGCCGGCGCGTTCCGGATCGAACCCGGCGCGTTCCGGTTCGGCGTCGTTCACCCGGGCGGCCCCGAACCCGGCGTGTCGCAGGGCCGGCCTGGCGCGACGTTCGAGACGCTCGACCGCGTGCCGCTCACCGACGGCGGATATCGCGCGTTCGATCGGCTGCCGTTCACGGACGCCACCGAGGAAATCGTGCAGCTTTGCGGGATCGATGGCGGCGTGACGCTGCATGACGAGGTCGCCGGCACCGCGTACCGGCTGACGTGGGATGCGGCCGTGCTGCCATCGCTGCTGCTGTGGATCAGCAATCGCGGCCGCACGCATGCGCCGTGGAATGGCCGCAACCTGTGCGTCGGCGTCGAGCCCGTCGCGAGCGCGTTCGAGCTCGGCTGCCAAGCGTCGCTCGCGCCGAACCCGATCAATGCGCGCGGCGTCGCGACCGCGCTGACGCTCGACCCCGCGCGGCCGCTCGAGATCGCGTACCGCTTCGACGTGCTAGACGCGCTTGAGTGACTTGCCGCGCGCTTGAAGCCCGCTAAAGCCTGCTGAAGCCCGTCAGCCCCCCGCCGTCGCCACGCCGCCGGATGCCTGCAGTTGCTGCAGGCTCTCGTCGACGCTCAGCTCGGACATCGCGTCCGCGCGCAGCGTGCCGTCCGCCGCGCGATGCAGCGCATTCAACGTGTGCAGCTTGAGCCGCACCATCGCGAAACGCTGGCCGCGCGCCGCACATTCCGCGGCGAACGTGCGCAGCGATTCGATCGTCGTGCCATCGACGTCGGGCGTTTCCTCGAGGCTCAGCATCACCGTGTGCGTGTCGGGCGCCGCCTTCACGAGCGCGCGCACGCGGTTCAGCATCCGGTCGGCATTCGCGAAGAAGAGCTGTGCCTCCGGTCGCGCGATCAGCACGCCAGACACCGGCTTCGCATCCTGATGGATCGATACGTCGACGAAGTCGTGGCTGTCGCGCAACCGGCCGAGCACGCTGACGTTCGGCTCCGACAGCTTGCGCAGCGTCACCAGCAGGCTCACGCCGATCGCGGCGAGCAAGCCGTGCAGCACGCCGAGCACCAGCACCGCGAGCAGCGCGGCGATCACCACGAGCCGGTCGCGATGCCAGACCCAGTAGGGCTTGAACACGGACGGATGCAGCGAATGGCTGACCGCGAAGATCACGATCGCCGCGAGCACGGGCTCCGGCGTGCGCGCCAGTTGCGGCAGCAGCAGCCAGACGATCAGCGCTATCACGCCGGCCGCCCACAGCCCGGCAAAGCGCGACTGCGCGCCGGCCGCCTCGTTCGCGGACGTCGCCGAATAGCCGGCGCCGACCGGCATCCCGTGCAACAGCCCCGACACGAGATTCGCGCAGCCGAGCGCGACGAGGTCGCGGTTCGGCGACACGGCATCGCCGTGCTTCAGCGCGAAATTGCGGATCGAGCCATACGATTCCGCGTAGAGGATCAGCATCAGCGCGAACGCCAGCTCGGTGGTCTGCATCCACGCGTTGCGGTCGAGCTGCGGCAGGCCGAACGCGATGTTCTGGAAATCGATATGCCCGACGATCGCGATCCCGTAGTGCTGCCAGTCGACCACGTAGCCGGCCGCGATCGACAGCACGATCACGACGAGCGTCGCCGGCACGCGCGAGCCGCGCCCGAGCAGGAACAGCAGTGCGAGCGCGCCACCGCCGAGTGCGACGCTCGCAAGGTTCGCGTGCGGCGCGCCGACGATCAGGTCGAACGCGACGCGCGGCGCGTCGCTGTGCTGCACCTTGACCGCGAGGATCTTCGGCAGTTGCTTGACGACGATCGTCAGCGCGAGCCCGAACGTGAAGCCGCGCAGCACGGGCCGCGCGACGAAATCCGACATGCCGCCGAGCCGCGCGACGCCCGCGAGGATGAACAGCACGCCCGTCATCGCGACGAGCGCCGCCGCGAGCGCGAGCTGCGCAGCGAGGCCCAGGCCCGACTCGGCGAACACGGTCGCCGCGAGCACCGCGGCCGACGACGACGTCGACGACACGATCGCGAAGCGGCTGCTGCCGGTGAGCGCGTAGACGACGAGCCCCGACAGCAGCGCGATCAGGCCGGCCTGCGGCGGCAGGTTCGCGAGCCCCGCATAGGCGACGGCTTCCGGAATCAGCAGGCCCGCGATCGACACGCCGGCCAGCGCGTCGCGGCCGATGCGCTGCGCGCGCGGCGGCGACGCCGCGTCGAGCGGGGCGAAGTGGTCGACATGCTGCGGACCGGCGTCGGGACGCGGTTGCGGAGTCTGCGTGCGGGCAGTCGGCATGGCGCTCCCGTCAGTTCTTCGTGACGATCACGCCCGACCAGCCGGGCAGGTAGCGCGCATCCTGTTCGTGCGCGCGCTTCAGCGCGGCGTCGAGCGCCTTGTCGAAGCTCTTGCGGATCTGGTCGGGCGTCACGTGCAGCCGCAGGTAGTCGGCCCACAGGAATTCGCTGAACGGCGTCGCGTCCTTCGCATAGCCGCCCGCCGTGCGCAATTCGCCCGCGAGGCTCCGGTACGGATCGTCCTCGAGCCCCGTGAGCACCTTCGGCAGATGCTCGTAGTCGCGGCGGGTGCCGTCAGGGCCAAACGGATGCACCCACTGGTTGTGCTCCATCATCCGCCAGAAGATCGTCTCGTCGAGCCAGGACAGATCCTTCAGCAGCATCGCCTTCACGCTCGTCTCCCCTTCCTCGATCAGCGCGAGGCCGAGATGGTGGTGATCGGTGATGAAGTGATGTCCGCCGGGACCGATGACGGCAGGAAACCAGTGCGTATCGATCGCGGCCTTGCGGTCGCGCTTGCCGAGCGTCTTCCAGTGCTTGCGCTTCGCTTTCACTTCGCGATAGCCGACGGTCATCTGCGTCGGGCGCAGCGCTTCGAGCTTGACGGGAATGAGATGAACATCGCGGCCAAGTGTCATGGTCGTACCCTTTCTAGACAAATTCCGGCAACGATACTCCTGATTGCGCGCGCCGTTAATACCGCGCATCCCTCAACAGCACCGGTTTGACGATTTCTGAAGCCTCAGCGCAGGTCGTCGCGCTCGAGGCGGTGACGCACATACGGAATGCCGTCCTGCACGACGCCGACGCGTCGCATCCCGAGCTTGCGCGCGACGTTCAGCGAAGCGGCGTTGGCCGCCGCGATGTCGGCGATCACGCGCGGCAGGCGCACGTTGTCGAACGCATGACGCACGACGGCGGCCGCGGCTTCGCTCGCGATGCCTCGCCCCCATGCGCTCCGGACGAGCCGCCAGCCGATCTCGACGTCGCGCGCGCCGCCGGCGTAGTCGGGAATCAGCAACACCCAGCCGACGAACGTGTCCGGCGCGGCCTTCTCGAAGATCGACCAGTAGCCGAGGCCCGGCGGATAGTCGCGCGTGATCCGGTGCTCGACGAAGCGGCGATGCTCGACGGGGTCGTGCCACGGCCCCGCAATATGCTGCGTGACTTCGGGATCGCGATCCATCGCGATACATGCGTCGAGGTCGGCGAGCACGCGCGGGCGCAGCTGCAGACGCGCGGTGTCGAGCACCGGCAGCGCGGCAGCGGAACGTGCAGTCATTTGATCCGGACTCCTGATTCGGTGCGCATTCGCGCAATCATATTACAGAAACGATACACCACCCTTTCCACCGCACTGCAACACGGGTTCGTGTGCGCGGCGCGCGCGTTTTTCGCTTCCGGAAACCATTCATTTCGTAGGGATTATTCCCGATTCGACCGTATCGCGGGCCACATCACGCGATGCCGCGACCTACACTCGATGAATGCCCCCGCGCCGCGCGCCTGCCGGGCGGCACGCGCACGCGATCCGTCAGGGCGCACGCCAACGAGGAGACCTCGGCCATGAGCTGGACCCCCGAGCAACGCAACGTCACGATCGCCGCCTATCTCGGCTGGACGCTCGATGCGTTCGACTTTTTCCTGATGGTGTTCGTGCTGAAGGACATCGCGTCCGAATTCAATTCGACCATTCCGGCCGTCGCGTTCGCGCTCACGCTGACGCTCGCGATGCGTCCGCTCGGCGCGCTGATCTTCGGCCGGCTCGCCGATCGCTACGGGCGCCGGCCGACGCTGATGGTCAACATCGCGTGCTATTCGCTGATCGAGCTGGCTTCGGGCTTCGCGCCGAGTCTCACGTCGCTGCTCGTGTTGCGCGCGCTGTTCGGCGTCGCAATGGGCGGCGAATGGGGTGTCGGCTCCGCGCTGACGATGGAAACCGTGCCGACCCACTCGCGCGGCATCGTGTCGGGCCTGCTGCAGGCCGGCTATCCGAGCGGCTACCTGGTCGCGTCGATCGTGTTCGGCGTGCTGTACCAGTACATCGGCTGGCGCGGCATGTTCATGGTCGGCGTGCTGCCCGCACTGCTCGTGCTGTACGTGCGCGCGAAGGTGCCCGAATCGCCGGCATGGACGCAGATGGAGAAGCGCCCGCGTCCGAGCCTCGGCAGCACGCTGCGCAACAACTGGGTGCTTGCGATCTATGCAGTCGTGCTGATGACCGCGTTCAACTTCTTCTCGCACGGCACGCAGGACCTCTACCCGACCTTCCTGCGCGAACAGCATCACTTCGAACCGCATACGGTGTCATGGATCACGATCGTGCTCAACGTCGGCGCGATCGTCGGCGGCCTCACGTTCGGCACGATTTCAGAGAAGATCGGCCGCCGCCGCGCGATCTTCATCGCCGCGCTGATCGCGCTGCCGGTGCTGCCGCTGTGGGCATTCTCGAGCGGCCCGCTTGCGCTGGCCGCAGGCGCGTTCCTGATGCAGATCTCGGTGCAGGGTGCATGGGGGATCATTCCCGTCCACCTGAACGAGATCTCGCCCGCCGAGATCCGCGCGACCTTTCCCGGTTTCGTGTACCAGCTCGGCAACCTGCTCGCGTCCGGCAATGCGACGATGCAGGCGTCATTCGCGGTTTCGCGCGGTAACAACTACGCGCTTGCGCTCGCGCTCGTGTGCGGCACCGTCGCCGTCGTGATCGCGATCCTGATCCTGTTCAGCCCGGAAAAGCGCGGGATCGACATGACGCAATCGGTCAATACGCGTAGCAGCGTCGGCTGAGCATGCCGGTTGGTGCAGCGCATCATGCCGCGCGGCCCGGCGTTGGCGGGCCACGCGGCGATCTTTCCGCATCTGCACATCGATCTAGAGGATTCCGACCAGATTCAGCGCTTGCCCGCGCCATGCGCGTTTTTTTATCTTAATAAAAACGGCTGTTTGAATTACAAATTCGAATCGATTGTTCGCGGCCGGGCGACCGGCATGGGAGGCGGAACATGGCAGTGGGTCAGGTGGGGCGGCCGCCGGGCAGCCGGCAAGCCGGCGGGACGAAGGCACGCATCCTCGATGCGGCCGAAGACCTGTTCATCGAACATGGCTTCGAGGCGATGTCGATGCGGCAGATCACGTCGCGCGCGGCGGTCAATCTCGCAGCGGTCAACTATCACTTTGGCAGCAAGGAAGCGCTGATCCACGCGATGCTGTCGCGCCGGCTCGATCAGCTCAACCAGGAGCGCCTGCACATCCTCGACCGCTTCGATGCGCAACTCGGCACGCACGTCACTTGCGAACACGTGCTCGGCGCGATGTTCATTCCCGCGCTGAAGGCGTCGCGCGACCCCGAGCGCGGCGGGCGCGCGTTCCTGCGGCTGATCGGCCGCGCGTACACCGATCCGTCGCCGTTTGTGCGCAACTTCCTGACCGCGCACTATGCGAGCGTCGCAGGCCGCTTCTTCGACGCGTTCCAGCGCGCGCTGCCGGGCCTGCCGCGCACGGAGCTCGGCTGGCGGCTGCACTTCGCGATCGGTGCGCTGTCCGGCGCGCTGGCGGGCGCCGAGACCGAGGGCCTGATCGACGAGTTCTCGCAGGGCCGCACGATGAACGACGTGCAGATGATCGCGCGGCTGTCGTCGCTGATCGTCGCCGCGCTGAAGGCGCCGATGCCCGACAGCGCGCAGCTGTCGATCTTCGCGGCGGTGCTCGACGATGCGGGGGCGAACGATGCGGTGCTTGGTGTGTCCGCTTCACAGTCCGCTGCACCGGCCGAGGCGCCGATCGACGACGCGACGCTGCATCACGCGAACTGATGCGCGCAGTGCATGCGGCGACGCCATGCGTGGCGTCGCCGCATGCTCGCGCAGCAGTACGAACTCGGCGTACTCCGCATGGGACCGAACCCGACGTTATCGCACCCGGTTCGGTCGATATCCGATCGACTGTAAAGCGTGGAATCGGAGCGGGTGCTGAGCGCTCATTCTGATCAACCGCAAAACATGCGACCAGAGCAGGCGCTGAAGCGCCAACGCTGGTCGACCACCAAGCATCGGACCAGATCGAGCGCCGAAGCGCCAACTCTGGTCGACAGGAGACAACAATGCCCGCTTCCGCCCCCACCGAAGCCACCCAGGTGCCGCCGAACACCGACGGCATCTGGTACGCGTCATATCCGCCCGGCGTGCCGCGCGAGATCGACGTCACGCAGTACGCATCGCTCGTCCAGTTCTTCGACGAATGCACGACACAGTTCGCGGACCGCGTCGCGTACGTGAGCGCCGGCGCGTCGCTGACCTATCGCGCGCTCGCGCAGAAAGTCGCGGCATTCGCGTCGTACCTGCAGAGCGTCGGCGTGAAGCCCGGCGACCGTGTCGCGATCATGCTGCCGAACACGTTCCAGTATCCGGTCGCACTGTTCGGCACGCTGAAGGCCGGCGCGATCGTCGTCAACGTGAACCCGCTGTACACCGTGCGCGAACTCGCGCATCAGCTGAAGGACAGCGGCGCGCAGACGATCGTCGTGTTCGAGAACTTCGCGCGCACGCTGCAGGATGCGCTGCCCGAGACGCAGGTGAAGAACGTCGTCGTCACCGCGCTCGGCGACCTGCTCGCGGACGGCTTCAACGCGAAGGGCCGGCTGATCAACTTCGTGCTGAAGCACGTGAAGAAGCTCGTCCCGGCATACCACCTGCCGCAGGCCGTGCAGCTGCGTTCGGCACTCGCGCTCGGCGCGCGCGGCAAGCCGCAGCCCGTGCCGCTCACGCGCGACGATCTCGCGTTCCTGCAGTACACCGGCGGCACGACGGGCGTCGCGAAAGGCGCGATGCTCACGCACGGCAACCTGATCGCAAACCTGCTGCAGGCGAAGGCATGGATCGCCGACCAGGTCTCGGGCGACATCGAGACGGTGCTCACGCCGCTGCCGCTTTATCACATCTATTCGCTGACCGTGAACGCATTCATCTTCATGGGGCTCGGCGGGCGCAACATCCTGATCGCGAACCCGCGCGACACGAAGATGGTGATGAAGATCATCCGCCACGAAACCTTCACGGGTATCACCGGCATCAACACGCTGTACAACGCGTTCCTCGACAACGAGGAATTCCGCAACCGCGACTTCTCGAAGCTGAAGCTCGCGATGGCGGGCGGCATGGCGATGCAGCGTGCAGTCGCCGAGCGTTTCCAGCAGGTGACGGGCCGGCCGGTCGTCGAGGGCTACGGGCTCACCGAATGCTCGCCGATCGTCACGATGAACCCCGTGAACCTGCAGGACATGGCCGCGTTCAGCGGCTCGATCGGCCTGCCTGCCCCGTCGACCGTCGTGCGCTTCCGGCGCGAGGACGGCACCTGGGCCGGCATCGGCGAACCGGGCGAGCTGTGCGTGCACGGCCCGCAGGTGATGCGCGGCTACTGGCAGCGCCCCGACGAAACCGCGAAGGTGATCGACGCCGATGGCTGGCTCGGTACCGGCGACATCGGCGTGATGGACGAACACGGCTTCGTGCGGCTGATCGACCGCAAGAAGGACATGATCCTCGTGTCGGGCTTCAACGTGTATCCGAACGAGATCGAGGAAGTGCTCGTCATGCATCCGGGCATCAGTGAAGCGGCAGCGATCGGCATCCCTGACGACGTGCACGGCGAGCGGATCAAGGTATTCGTCGTGCGGCGCGACCCGACGCTGTCGGTCGACGACGTGCTCGCGCATTGTCGCAAGAACCTGACCGGCTACAAGATGCCGAAGCTCGTCGAGTTCCGCGACGCGCTGCCGCAGACCAACGTCGGCAAGATCCTGCGTCGCGCGCTGCGCGACGAGGAACTCGCGAAACGCAAGCCGGCATCGCACGGCTGAATCCACCGCATCTGGAGACACAGTCGATGAACGAAGGAACGAAGCGGCCGCTGCGCCGGGATACGGCCTGCACAGAAACGTCGGCCACGTCGGCAACATCGGCCACCTCGGCCGCCGTGACCATCGCCGGCGCGCTCGTGTTCGCGCTGGCATTGGCGCCGGCAGGCATCCATGCGCAGGAAGCCACCGCGCCGGCAAGCGCCCCGCACGATGCCGCGCCGTTGCCGGCCGACTTCTCGAAGGTCGCGCGCGAGCCGGCCACGCAGCAGGCGCGCTGGCTGCGCAGCGCCGCGCAGCAAGGCACGCTCGCGAAGCTCGACGACGCGACACTCACCGCGCTGTTCACGGCGCTCGACCCGCTCGCGGTGCCCGAGTACATCCGCACCGGGCCGAATGGCTATTCGTCGTATCAGTTCACGATGCGCCGCCAGGAGCGCATCAGCGGGAAGTGGTCGGACACCGCCGATCACATGATCGTCAAGACCACGCGCGACCCGCTGCGGGTTTATGCGAAATGGCTGCCGGACGGCGCGCACGCGGGCCAGGAAATCATCTACGACGCGACGCTGCGCAAGGACGAGATGTACGGCCACCTCGGCGGATTGCTCGGCAAGCTGCCGCTGTGGACGGCGATCGACGGCGCACTCGCGCGCGCGCAGTCGAATCATCAGGTGCGGGATCTCGGCACCGAGTTCATCGCGAACCTGTACCTGAGCGAGGGGAAGAAATACCGCGACGCGGGCGTCGAGCGCCCGACCCATGTGGAGGCGAAGACGGTCGACGGCGTGCGTGTCGTCGCCCTCACCTACGAAACGCCGACCGGCCGGCCGCAGTTCTACGCGAAGAAGGAAATCCTGGGGCTCGATCTGCACGCGCCCTATTTCCGGACGGTCGAATCCTACGACAACGACGGGCGGGTCTTCGAGCGGATCGTCATCGAGAAGATCGCACCGGCGACGCTCGACGACACGGCGTTCGACCCGAAGAATCCGGACTACCGGTTCTGATGCGCGCCGCCGGCAGGTGCGCCGCACTCAATCGTCATCGTCGTCGTGATGCTTGTGCCAATGCTTGTAGTAGTGCTTGCGCCACTTGCGATAGTGTTCGTCGTCGTCATCGCCTTCGTAGCCGTATCCGTAGCCCGGATATGCGACCACCGCCGGCTGCGGCGCCACATAGACCGGCGCCGGCTCGGCATAGACCGGCACGCCGATGCCGACCGCAACGTCGACGTGCCCCGCCATCGCACTGCCGGAAGCCAGCCACGCCAGGCCCCCGACCCACACTGCCATTCGCCTCTTGTTCATGTTCTGGATCTCTGTTGAGTCGGCCCTGCCGACGCGCGCGACGACTGTATCCGAGCGGTGCGAAGCGAGGTGCAACGGCGCTGCGAGAGTCGTAACCCGACGTAACAAAAAGCGGCTGGCCGTTTGGCCGAATCGCCGAAATGCGCGGAACCGTCTATAGTGGGTTACGGTTCGACACAATCACGACTGCACGCAGCCGGATCGAACAAGGTAAAATCCCGCTCAAACATCCTGTGGATTCGACGCCACACACACGCACAACATATTTTCTGACGCAGGCTCCTGCCGCATCTCAATGGCCAATCCCGCAGAATCCCATCCGCAAAACGACTTCATCAATTCCGCGCGCAAGGAACGTAAGCGCGTTGAAATCTATCTCGTCAACGGCATCCGCCTGACGGGTTGCATCGAGTCGTTCGACCAGTATCTGGTGATGCTGCGCACCCCCGTGGGTCTGCAAGGCATCTACAAGCGTGCGATTTCCACGATCCAGCTCGACACGGGCGGTTCGCGCCCGGGCGGCGGCGGTCCGCGCGGCCCGCGCCCGGGCGGCGGCGGCC